>NZ_JBEMBC010000001.1:0-114739 GCF_040274425.1 Carnobacterium sp. | reverse complement strand
CTAGGAAAAGATTCCTTCACTCCTGCTGCTCAATTTGCACTTGATTTGCAAGAGATCATTGCTAAAAATGTTGATTCCAGAAATCCCGTTGTTCTAAATGTTGGACGCTTTGCAAGCGGAAAAAAAGCCAATATTGTTCCAAAAGAAACAACAATGGACATTTCAATGCGCTACTTTGATGAAGAGAGTCGTGATTTTACTCATGCAGCCATTAAGCGCCATGCTAAAGCTTTTGCGGACATGTATGAAATTACTGTTGATGTAACAATCGAGCCGAGCACTCCTCCAACTAAAAATGAAGCAGCTCTAGCAAAAATAGCAACCAATGCTGGAACGAAAATATTTGGTTCAAATAAGGTTTCAGAGTTCCCAAGAGCAATGAATTCTGAAGATTTCTCTTATTATCTGAAAGAAGCTCCCGGTGTCTACGGCATCATTGGAATATATAATGAAGAAAAAAATACCATTCATGCTCCTCATGATGACCATTATGAACTTGACGAAGATATTTTAAAATTAGGAGCCGCTTGGCATGTCGAATTTGCCTTAGAATTTTTAGGAAATACTACCAATTAAAAACAACAGAATACTCTACAAACAGCTATAAAAAAATCGACCTCTACTTCTCGTTACTGAGAAAAGGGTTGATTTTTTTTGGCTCTATAATTTTTAGTGTTGGTAGGTTAGTTAAATTGATTACAGGATATTTCTGGAGGAATAAGGTTGCTTGTAGCCATGTCTAAGGATTCAATGCGACTTACAAAGCGTTAGCACTTCAGCGATTACGCTTTGTTTAAGGCTTGAAAGTCTGGAGACTCCATCCCTTCAGACGGTCCCCTTGGTTCTCCACAAGCAAACCTGTCGATTCCAGAAGAAATTTTATTTTTGTTGTATCAACACCATTTGTTAAACAACCATTTTTTATACGACAGTTAAATTTACAATAGGCGCAGCATCCCAAATCAACGATCAGCTGTCGTACTCAAAATAATACAACTTTTTAGTTTCAATATCGTATATTCCTGCTGTATAATTTTTAGCAGACTCAGAAAACAACTCTTCTCCTTCAGTAATCCGTTCTTCACCATCATATCTGTCGATAAATATCCAATAACCATCTGTAATTTCAGGCATATTATTTTTCTCTGCTAAATCAGATGTATAATAAACATCGTTTTTTTCACCACCATAAAATTCTAGTTCGATATTCTCCGAAAGAGGAGTAGGTTTCCAATCTTTGTTGTTCTGAATCTGAGATAAAATCTCTTTAGCCTCATCTTCTTGAAATTGAACATTAGCAATTGTAACTCCGTCGCCATGAAAACCCCCGTGATCATCTTCATAGTCGATTTCTACTTCTGATGGCAATTGAACAGCTAAAGAATTAGAAATTTGTTTACTAATAGACGTTGAAAAACATCCAGTCAAAAAAAAGCTAAGCGCCATCAGCAAGAAAAATCCACAAATAAATTTTTTCTTCAATTTGTATCCCCTCCATTACTATCACAATGATTGAATAAAAGAAAAACTGACTGGTACGAATTCGGTTGAATACCGTCTTCATACCAGTCAGTTGGTAAATTAGGTTGTTGACTGACTGTAAGTGTTCAGTACATTCAGCTACCACAATAATTTTTGTTTAATGTTAACTTTTTATCCTTTTTTTCTTTACGATTACAACTGGTGGCGGGGCCGGATTTTCATCATTCTCATATAAACCAGTATATTCTTTATACCATCTAAAGAAATGAACAACTATCACTTTTAAAACGGCATATCCAGGAATACCTAGAATTACACCTGGAACACCAAAAATTTTCCCGGCGGATAGCAAAACAATGATAATGGTAAGGGGATGAACTTCTAAATTATTCCCTAAAATTTGCGGTTGAATCACTCTTCCTTCGATCGTTTGTTCAATGGCAAATACGATCAGTACCTTGATCAACATACTTGGTGAGTCTACCAAAGCAATCACAATAGCTGGCACAGTTGCTAAAAATGAGCCTAGATAAGGGATCAGATTTAAGAATCCAGCCAGTACACCTAATGTAACAGCATATTCCAATCCAATAATAGCAAATCCTATCCAAAACATTAAGCCGACAAAAAAAGCTACCATTAATTGCCCACGTATATATTGACTAATTTGCATATTGATTTCAGATAACAATTGATACGTACTAACTCTCATTTTTGAAGGAATGATTTTCATCACGTGATAAGGAAGATTTTTTCCATCTTTCAGCAAGTAAAATAAAATAAAAGGCATCGTAATAATTGCAATAACAACATTTGTCACTGCTCCTACCACGCTTCCAATACTAGCGAAAGTTGAACCTACGAATCCATCTGCTTGTTCAGAAAAATTGGACATTATATTTGTATTGAAATCAGATAATCTTGTTTGAAATTCAGATAGCACATCACTTCTTAACCAACTGTCTATTTGAGAAACAATATTATCCCAATAAATTGGCCAATTTTCAATGATACTAATAGTCTGTTCCTGAATGATTGGAATCAACGTTGTAATTCCCCAAACAATTAAAGCTCCTATAACAATAAATATCCAAGTTATGCCTAACAAGCGAGGAATTTTTTTCCGCTCCATCCAATCTACCAAAGGGTTAACCAAGTAATATAAGATTCCAGCTAAGATAACCGGTAATCCAATGATGCTCAAAAAATCTCTAATGGGTGAAAACACATACTCAACTTTTGGAAACACTAAAAGATTTAAAAAAATCAAAAGGGAAATCAATAAAATTGAAACGACTTTATTATTTAAAAACCATTTCCAAAACCATGTTGTTTTCTCACTGGTTTTGCTTTTTATTTTTTCTTCGCCCATATCCTCACCTCTCTCATCTGTTCCTATACACTTATAAAACTAATTGTTGTAACTTATTTTAGTACCCACAGATACTTCAGGCAATTCATGTGGCGATAAATAAATGCCGCTTTCAATTCGATCATCTTCTGGAACTCCTGAAAATGAAAGGGTAACGTGTCCAATGGTATTCAAATTTTCATTTGCTAAACTTCCAACAGTTTCAATGGTATACACCTTTTCATCAAAAGAAATAGTGTCCCCTGATTGTAATTTTATCTTTTCTTTATCTTTTTCAAAAGATTGGATAATGGCTACTGTACGAATTTCCTCTGTAGCTTGCTCTCCAAATAAAATTATCATTGGATCTTTTTTACTAATAGCATTTTCTCCAATTGCAGTGATTGTTCCAATTAACATACTATTCATTCCTTTCTCATTTTCATATTCTTCTTTTCTTATTTATTTTACCATATTCTCTCTTCTAAAGGTTACTAAATGGTAAGCTGCTTAATAAACAAAAAATAACTCATTCCTTTAAAAAACACTTATAGTGATTGCTACCTGTTGGCGAGACTGGTATGATAAATTAAACTAGACTATCACAATAATGGAGGTGAATTTTATGAATTCTACTACTAATGAGCAACACTTAAAAATAGAACAAGCTGAAAAAATAATTAAAGAGCTTCGTCATCCATCATTTAGTGTAACAAAACAGGATGATGAATTAATTACCACTGTCACTTTATCGAAAGATGTTTCAACGGAATTCAAAGAATTTTTCATATTACATAGAGAAACTGGGGAAAAACACTCTTTTATAGCAGATAGTCCTAATGAAGCCTATACTTTTTCAGTTGATATACGCTCTTTTATTAAAAAATATGTTCCTTGGGATCCAAAAGAACACTTTGAATTTTATTTTACTGTTCGTTATTTAATAGACGATCATGAAATCGAAAAAGATGAACCTTTATCTCTTAACCGTTTTTCTCATTATGAATCCTATGGGTTGACGGAAGTACAAGATAGCGGTCATCATCTTTACCCTTATTTTAGTCGTAAAACACAAGGATTTTGTTTTACTATCAATATTCCAGTACGCAGTGTGCGCTACATTCAAGATTCAAAAATAGATACTATTCAATTAAAAAAAGACACACTAGCACTAACCGGTACAATCGTGACCAAAGCAATTCCTATTAATCGCATCGATACTGTAATGATAGGAAGAAAATTCGGCCATCGCCAAGTCATTCATTCCGATCATCAACTTACTGATTCAACAGATGGAACGCATCTCCATTATTATGATTATCAAATTAATATAGATTTAGAAGAATGTGCACGCGATTTTTTTATCAGCAATACAAATGACGAAGATTTTGATTTATATTTTGAACTGTATTTAAATGGTTTTTTTGATCCAACTATTATTCGTGTCTCTAATCCCAGCGATGCAAATGCCAAGAAAAATTACACTTGTTTTTCTTATTCTTATGGGAAAAATACTAAGTTTTTAGCTCCTAATTTTACTGGACAATCAAATAACTTTATTCTTTCTGTGACAAATTTTGAAAATGAAACTATCGAATATATGAAAGAACTCCTTCCCTTTGCGCCTGTTTTACGCCCTTTTTATAGCAATCGGGGTATTTGGATCATTGGTGAAACTCCTATGGAAGCTAAAAATAATGGTTGGGCTTTTTATTGTTACATGAGACAGCAGCATCCAGAAAAAGAAGTTTATTATGTCATTGACAAAACTTCGCCTGATTACGCTAAAGCTGCAGCTTTAGGAGAAGATCACCTCTTGATTTATAAATCAAAAAAATACATTTGGACTTTATTAATGGCTCAATTACTGATCACAACTGAAGAACCTTATGTTATCTTGCCAACACGCAATCCTTTGTGGTTAGACGAGTTGAGTGCTAAGAAGGTTGTTTTGCAAAAAAATGTTCTTGGGTTGCAAGATATAAAAGCTAGTTTAGAATACAATGCTAAGCGGTTCAAAGCAGATTTGTTTTTTGTGAGTTCAAAAACGGAGAAACGCCTTGCAATCGAAACCTTAAACTTCCCTGAAGATAAAGTTTCCATTACTGGTTTGCCACGCTTTGATGAACTATTAACGAATGAGTCTCTTTCAGCAAATAAACGTCAGTTGCTTATTTTTCCAATGAATCACGATTCTGGTTTATACTATCAATCGGATGTCATTGAACACATGGCTTTATCGTTTATTTCACTATTACAAAATCCAACATTTTTAGACTTTGTTCAGCAATACCAATTAGAGGTTGTGACAGCTCTCCCTACTTCGATGCTTCACTATGTAGCAGCATTTACCGCTTGTAATTGTACTGTATTGCTTCAAAATCAAGAAGACATACAACAATTGATTAAAGAAAGCAGTCTTTTGATCACGGATGCAGATCCTATTGCTTTTGATTTTAGTTTCCTTTTAAAACCGGTTTTATTTTATCAACCAGATGTTAAAACACTGGCTTCTGAAGTACCATTTAATTCTACCCATACTTATTTAAATGAGCTGCCGGGTGAAATTACAACTTCTGAAGAAAGTTTGATTCATTTGCTAGAACAGATCGGTATAAATCAATTTCAGGTTTCTCGTAAAAACCAGCAAAAAGCAGATGCACTGCTTTACTATCATGATACTCAGTCGAATCAACGAATTTACGAAGCGATTACTACTCTTCTTCATTAATAATAAAAAGATTACAATCATTGCAAAAAGACACTTTTTTTTTAAAATAGTGTCTTTTTGCTTTAATTCTTTAATAAGCAAGTGCTATACTTGAATTTGAAACCTGTTACATAAAACCAAGGAGGCTTTACAATGAAAGAAACCATTTATTTAGGAACTTATACTAAAGGAAACAGTGAAGGTATTTATGAGATCGTCTTGAATACTCAAACAAAACAATTAGAAGAGGCCAAACTTGTAGCAAAAGTAGGAAATCCTACTTATATAGCTTTATCAAATGGAAAAGACATTATTTATTCTGTTAGTAAAACGGCTACTGGAGGCGGACTCGCTTCATTCAAGAAAAAACCAGCAACAGCTTATGAAAATACAACTACTTTTTTTGAAAAAACAAGTGAATTAATCGAAGAAAATGCTGCCCCACCATGTTACGTCGCTTATGATGCCAATCGCTCGCTAGTCTATACAACTAGTTATCATGATGGTTTTGTTTCTGTTTACAAAGCAGATAATAAAGGCAATTTAACATTAACAGATGTTAAACAACATGAAGGTTCAAGTGTTCATGAAAATCAAGAAAAAGCTCATGCGCATTACTTGGATTTAACGCCAGATCGTAATTATGTTGTAGCTTGTGATTTAGGAACCGACAAAATTTACACTTATAAGGTTTCTGAGGATGGAAAATTAGATTTAGCCACTACGTATACAGCTAAGCCTGGTACTGGTCCTCGTCATTTAGTTTTCCATCCAAATGGTAAATTTGCTTACCTTGTCGGAGAATTAACGAGTGAAATCGTTGTGTTAGCATACAATGCTGCTGATGGTTCATTTGAAACTGTTCAAACTGTTTCCTCTATTCCAGACACACATACTACTTTCAATAGTGGCTCAGCTGTGCGTGTTACTGAAGACGGTCGTTTCTTGTATTCTTCTAATCGTGGCCACAACTCAATTGCGGTATATGCAATTAATGAAACGGGAGATGCTATTGAGCGTATTCAGTTGATCTCATCTGAAGGAGATACTCCTCGTGATTTCGCACTAGACCCTTCTGAACAATTCGTAGTCGTTGGCCATCAAAATTCTGATAAACTGACTTTATTTGAAAGAGATGCAGAAACAGGCCTGTTGTCTCTGCTTCAAAAAGATGTTTATGCTCCAGAATGTGTTTGTGTCGCTTTTGAATAAGTCCAAATAAAAAACTAATCCAAACCTATTAATAGGTTTGGATTAGTTTTTTATTTTTATCTTAATGTAATTTATCTCGAATTAAACTTATTTATTGTAAGTATTTTTACGATGTGTTATAGTTACATTATAAATTCATTTCAATGATCCATTATTTGACGAAAGGAGATTTTATTCTGTGATTAAAGGTATTCATCATATCTCTGCTTTCACTAAATCAGCTAGGGAGAATCATTTTTTCTATACCTCTATTCTTGGATTACGTTTTGTTAAAAATACAGTTAATCAAGAAAATACAGCGATACGTCATTTATTTTATGGAGATTATCAAGGAAACCCTGGCACTCTACTGACTTTTTTTGAATTAAAGAAAGTTGGCAGTGCTTATCATGAGAATAATTATTTCTCAACTGTTGCCTTAAAAATTCCTAAAGGCACGCTATCTTATTGGGAATCTCGTTTAGCACGTTATTCAATTGAAACCAAATTGGATCAGAACGAATCGTCTCTATTCTTTAAAGATCCTGATCAATTTGAACTCTCTTTGATTGAAGTTGATGATGTGATCCTATCTGCAAATGCAACTAAGCATTCAGATGTCCCTCTCTCAAACCAAATCATTGGTATTTTTGACAGTTTGCTTAAAGTTGAGCGTCCTGAAGAAACACTCTCTTTTTTAATCGATTATTTAGGATTATCTTTATTGAATCAAAAACATCGAGTTCAAATTGATCAGCAGGATGTTTTCACATCAGTTGCTTCTAGTGGCAAGACCGATTTATCTCGAATGGGCAGAGGATCTATTGATCATATTGCTTATACCGTTCATTCATCTAAAGAGTTAGAAGAGATGTATCAAAAAGCTGTACAAATGAGACTACCCATTGATCAATATGTTGAACGTGGCTATTTTAAAAGCTTATATGTAAAAGAACCAAACGGTCTGCGAATTGAGTTAGCCACTGAAATTCCTGGATTTACACTTGATGAACCAATTGAAAAGTTAGGGACCACACTTGCACTACCCGCTTTCTTAGAAAATAAACGAGCAGAAATTGAAGCTCAATTGGAGGATTTTTAATATGAATGGATTAAAAGGGATTCACCATGTAACAGCTATTACAAGTAGCGCGGAAAAAATTTATGACTTCTTTACGAACGTTTTGGGTGTCCGCTTAGTAAAAAAGACAGTGAACCAAGATGACATTCAAACGTATCACCTTTTCTTTTCAGACGATAAAGGCAGCGCAGGTACAGATATGACATTTTTTGACTTCCCTGGGATTCCTAAAGGGTCAAAAGGAACCAATGATATCTCAAAGACTTCTTTACGTGTGCCAAGTGATGCTGCTTTAAATTATTGGATAAAACGATTTGATAAATATAATGTACCGCACAAAGGAATCACAAAACAATTTGGTGTTAAAGTTCTAGCTTTCCATGATTTTGATAATCAACACTATCAATTGATCTCAGATGAAAATAATGTAGGCATAGCATCTGGGTTTCCATGGCATAAAGGCCCAGTTCCAGATGAATTTGCTATTACTGGTTTAGGTCCTATCTTTTTACGTGTGAAAAATTTTGACTTTATGAAAGAAATACTGGAAAAAGTATTACTGTTTAAAGAAATTGCTCAAGAAAATCAATTTCATCAATTTGAAGTTGGCGAAGGAGGAAATGGAGCACAAGTGATTGTTGAACATAACGAGCTCCTTCCTGATGCCCAACAAGGTTATGGAAATGTGCATCACGTTGCATTTCGTGTAGAAGACCGTGCTGTTTTAGAAGAGTGGATTCAACGATTGAATCAATTTGGTTTGCCAACTTCTGGTTATGTCGATCGTTTTTATTTTGAATCTCTTTATGCTCGTGTATCTCCAGGTATATTGTTTGAATTTGCAACAGATGGTCCTGGTTTTATCGACGATGAAGAGAATTATGAAATATTGGGTGAAACCTTAGCCTTACCACCAAAGTTCAGAGATCAACGGAAAGAAATCGAACAACTTGTTCGTCCTATAGATACCATACGCAGTACAAAAGTTTTTCAAAAAGAGTATTTAGATTAAGATCAAGCTGCCAGATTAATTGATAATTTGTTTTTTAAATTAACCCCTTAGGAAGTGACTAATTATGTTTCACTATACAGCAGAACAATTAAACAAAAAACAACAGTACAAATTTGTTAGCGGAAGTGTGATTCCACGCCCAATTGCTTGGGTTACCACTTTATCAAAAGATGGTTCAGTGGTAAATGCCGCTCCTTTCAGCTTCTTCAGTGCAGCATCCAATGAATTACCTTTATTAACCGTTGCTATCTTAAGAAAAGATGGCGTTATTAAAGACACCGCTCGTAATATTCTTGATCGAAAAGAAGCGGTTGTACACATTGTTGATCAATCTGTCGTTGAGGATATGAATCAAACATCTGCCCCACTTTCACCAGACGAAAGTGAGTTGGATCAAACAAACTTAACGCTGATTGACAGTCTGAGCGTGCAAGTTCCTTCTATTGTAGAAGCTAAAATTCGTTTTGAAGGTGTCTTACATCAATACGTACCGATTAAAGATGAGCATAACAACATTGTAACGGACTTCTTTTTTATTCGAGTAACAGATTTCTTTTTTGATGAGACAGTCTTTGATCAAGAAAAAGAATATATTTTAACGGATAAATTAAATCCCGTTGCACGGCTTGCCGGTAACCAATACGCTACACTAGCTGAAGAATTCACGATTGTACGCCCAACATAACTAAGAAAGAGTCGCTCAAGAAGAAAAAAATTCTTGAGTGGCTCTTTTCTTTTGGATTTTATTGTTTTATTGGACGATTGCATTCATGCAAATACAACAGGCCTGTAACTATTAAAATAAATAGATTTATACTAAATGTAATCGTATTGATTTTTAATGGAAGAATGCCTATGTTAGCTATTATCCCGAACAATAGAATGATTACCATACCGCCTAACATTCCTACTAAGCTCATCATACTCTGCTTGATGAGTTGTGTTTCATCCTGCCAGTCATAATAAGCCATCCTATTTCCAATAAAAATGCCTCCTACTGCTGTAAATAGTAAAAAGCTAAGTGGTGTAACGATTATCAAAATTGTTTCAATGAAGCTCGTTTTTAAAGAGATACTAAACAATAGTGAACAGACAATCGATGTTGGAATAGTAAACGTAAGATTGGTTAATAAATAACTGTCATACAGGGTCTTTGGAGAAATTGGCAATGATTTGATCAACCAGACATTTTTCCCTTCTAAAGCGAGTGAGATAGTAGCCGTATTTGTCATAGAAACCATAGCTGCAATAACATAACCAGCACTATTTTTTAAGATTGGAAAGTACTCACCTAACTCCAGGCTCTGTACTATTTTTTCTGGCCCTATGAGTAATGTACTAACGGCCAATAGAATTGCCATTACACAACCAATCAATAAATTTGTGGCAGCTACTGTTGACTTTAAGATTCGCATCAGTGTCTTTTTATACAATGCCATAAGCACCCCACTCTGACGCAACACCCCAATTTTATAATTCCCTTTGCTACTATGTGAAGACAGTGCTGTATTGATTTGTTTGTATTTTATAGACAACAGCTGTAAAAAGAGGAAGTACAAACCAACAGAGATAACCACAAAAATCAGAAAAGAAAGGAGTTTTCCATCCACTACTGCTTCCTTGAACAATTTTGTGGGTAGATATAATTGGTTCAATCTATCAGAAACAAAAGGAGCTAAGTTTGAAAATGCATCCGTATTTATGGTTCCAGTTTGAAAATCAACGAGTTCTCCAAATCCGAAATTCGCTGTTGAAGCAGTCATAAGAAAAATTAAGAACACGACTACTAATCCGATAGAAAGGACCGTAGATACTGCATTTGTGTATTTAAATTTAGATGAAATTGCCGTAACCACTGTTCCAAAAACAGCTGCAATAACAGTAGGAATCAAGCTGACTAAAAAGATGCTGACAAACCAAAAAAGATAAGTTATAAAATTAGGCTGTTCAAAAAACAAATAAGTCATTCCCATTGGAAACATAACGAGAAAAGCAATAAAAGTATTCCAAATATACATATTCAAAAAGCGGCTGCTAATAATTGTCCTTACAGCTATTGGCAAAGACATTACTAGATCATAATCACTAAAATTAAAGAATTCTCCATTTGATTTAAACAATGAAAAGGTTAAAGTGAGCACGCTGCTGATAAAGATAGCAATACTAGGAATCAGATCTGTCATTCCTAAATAAACATAGCCGTACGCCACCCCACCACAATAAGAAATGATCATAAGTAAAACCATACCAATAGCTACGGCTACTGCAATTTTACTATTTCTTTTACGTCTGTCCTTTTCATAACGAAAAACATTCCAGCCAAGTTGCTCTATCAATCTATTTTTAGCAAGTAGCCAACTTAAATTTTTTCGTTTTAATTTCACATCTTTAGTATTCATACCTTAAAGTGCTCTCCTCTTTTTTAATTATTCTTGATTCAAAATATCTATAAAGATTTCCTCTAGAGAACTCCCTTTTTTCTCCTTTAACATGTCTTCCATCGTTCCTGAAAAAACAAGTTTTCCATGATTGATCATCGCAACTTTATTGCAAAGCTTTTCTGCAGTATCCAATACATGTGTTGAAAAGAAAACTGAACTTCCCTGTGCACACAGTTCATACATGATTTTTTTTAATACAACAGCAGCTTTAGGATCTAGACCAACAAAAGGTTCATCTAATACAAGTAACTTTGGCTTATGGATCACAGCCGAAATAATTGCAATCTTTTGTTTCATACCATGCGAATAGGAAGAAATTAGATCTCCAAGATTTCCAGTGATTTCAAATAAATTCGCATATTTTTTCACGTTCTCTTCTCGAATAGCTGTAGGAATTTTAAAGATATCTGCTATAAAATTCAGATACTGAATACCTGTCATATGTTCATATAAATCTGGATTGTCTGGTATATAAGCAATAACTTGCTTGCATAAAAGCGGTTCTGTTTTCATTGAATGACCATCAATGAAAATTTCTCCTTCTTCATAATCAAGAATACCCACTATTGATTTAATTGTGGTACTTTTCCCTGCTCCATTATGACCAATGAAACCGAAAATATCCCCTTCGTCTACTTTAAGACTGATATCGTCTACTGCTTTTTTTTCGTTTTTATAGGTCTTACTGAAATGATTGATTGTTAACATTCCATACTTCCTTTCAGATTTTATGAGCTCTTTCGTCTATACGTTAGTTTTTTTTATAACACATTCTATTTTTGTTCTGTAGTATGTAGTATTAATTTTTTATTCGTCTACTATAGATAATCATAATCCTTTTTGTTCTACTTTACAGCAACTTTTATAAGCAAAGTAGATTCGCTTAATTGTTTCCGAACAAACGATCGAATAATTTTATTCGCATTAGGTTATTTAGTTATACAAATACACCCCGAAAACTAGAATTCACTCTAGCTTTCGGGGTGTAAATCATATCAACGTTTTTTTAGGCTTTCGCTGTAAGTGTTCCAATTTCTGCTGAAGCAGATGCTTGTCCTTTTCCACTTAAAGTGAAATCAGCTACTTTATCCATGTTTGTAAAGACAACAACCATTGCGCTATCTTTTCCAGCAGCTTCAAGAGCAACTAAGTCAACTGTAGAAACTAATGTTTCAGGTGTTACTTGGTCTCCTTCAACTACTGAATTAGTAAACGGTCCACCATTTAATTCAACAGTATCTAGACCCATGTGTAAAAGTACTTCTACTCCATTTGGAAGTTCAATTCCAATTGCATGCTTAGTTGGAAATACACTGACAACTTTCCCAGTTACTGGAGAATAAATTTTTCCATCTGTTGGGATAACTGCAAATCCGTCGCCCATCATTTTTTGGGAGAAAACTGGATCTGCTACTTCTTCAATAGCTACAACTGTCCCATTTGCAGGCGCGAATAATTTTGCTGCTGCATTGTTTTCCTTTTTATTATCTTTTTTCAAAAAATCGAACATTCCCATTTCAATTCCTACTTTCTCTATTTTATAGTCTGCTTCTTATCATCTAAACAATAAGAAGTTTGCACCTTATGATACCATAAAAGACACCGTGAAGAGAACAAAAATGGCTGTTATTTGACTATTTAATGTATTTTTATTCATTTCTTTTTAAAATCTAAAAAAATCGTCTCAATTTCTAGCTCTTCACTATTAGAACCTACCATTAAATCAAACTCCCCAGCTTCAACGGACACAGATAAATCTTGATGAACATATTCAAAATCTTGTTTTTGCAACTGAAATAAAACTCCAATTGATTGACCCGGTTCTAAAAATACTTTTTTAAATCTTTTTAATTCTTTAACTGGACGAACGACTTCGCCTACTTTATCTCTAACATATAACTGAACGATTTCAGCACCTGACCGGTTCCCGTTATTTGTAATAGTAACTTCTATACTGACCTCTTCCTTAGACTCAGCTACAGTAACCTGCATTGGACTATACTTAAATTGCGTATAACTTAATCCAAAACCAAAAGGAAAAAGCGGACTGTTCTCTACATCCAAATATCTTGAAAGGTACTTATCTTCTTGATTATATGGTGTCAACGGGCGCCCAGTGCTATCTTGATTGTAATAAAGAGGAACTTGCCCAACTGCTCTTGGAAAAGACATCGTTAATTTGCCACTTGGATTTTTTAGTCCAAATAGAAGATTCGCGACTGCAGATCCAGCTTCTGTACCTGGAAACCAAGCTTCAATCATACTATCCACATCCTGAATAATATCCGTCAAATCTAAAGGTCTGCCATTGAGTAGAATCAAACTAATGGGCTTAGATGTCGTGCGAAGCTTCTTGATCAATTGAATCTGTTCTGCTGGTAATTTAAGGTTGCTTCGACTTGCCCCTTCTCCACTCATATAGGAGGATTCTCCACCTACAATTATTAACACATTGACATTTTCAACATCTGCTAGCCAGTCTTTCTGATTTTTATTTGTTAAAGGAGAATAGGTTTTTAACACTATCGATTCTTTTGAAACATGTTGCAACAATCCTTCATAGACAGACACACTTTCTTTTTGCTGTCCTTTCCAAGACCATGCGCCTAGAACATCTTTGGATTGTTCTTCTGGAACAAATAATGCGATTTTTTGCTGGTTGTCTAAAGGCAATACTTGTTTCTCATTTTTCAATAATACCATTGATTCTTCAGCTATTTTTCTAGCTTTTTCTCGATGCTCTCGGCTAAACACCATTGTTTTTTCTTCTTTACTATTTGCACCACGATAAGGATCTTCAAATAAACCTAACTCATTTTTCAAAGTTAAAATGCGCCATACCGCTTCATCAAGAAGGGATTCAGAAATTTCCCCTTCATCTATCAGATCATGTAGATAATTCAAGTATCCGCCTGTCATCATCTCGATATCCACACCTGCTCTTATTGCTAACTCAGCAGCTTGCTTTAGATCAGCTGCAATCCCATGTGGAATCATTTCTCCAACTGAAGCCCAATCTGATATTAGAACACCTTGAAAGCCAAATTCTTTTCGTAAAATATCACGCATCAAAGGCTTATTGGCTGTAGCTGGAACACCATTAAGTGAATTAAATGCTGTCATCACTAATTTACTGCCTTCATCGATTCCTGCTTGATAAGCGGGCAGATACATTTCTCTTAAAGTCCGTTCAGATAATTCAACAGTATTGTATTCACGACCTGCTACTGGCGCACCATATCCAGCAAAGTGTTTGATGCAAGCTGCTACACTCAATTTATTATTCATTAAATCTTCTCCTTGGTAGCCTCTGACAAACGCACGTGCATACAGTTGATTCAAATAAGGATCCTCTCCAGTAGATTCAAGGACTCTTCCCCAACGAGCATCACGAACTAAGTCGACCATAGGCGCAAAGGTAACATGTAATCCTGAAACAGCTGCTTCTTTTGCAGACAGAATAGCACTTTCTTCAACTAAATCGGGATCCCATGTACTAGACATGCCCAATGGAATTGGAAAAATTGTACGGTATCCATGAATCACATCCGCCATAAACAATAGTGGTATTCCTAGACGACTTTTTGTTAAATGTTCCTTTTGGATATCTATCAATGTTTGAGCACCAGATATGCCAAGTACTGAACCAATTGTAGCCATTTTCTCTGGAGATAAATTCATCTCATGCATGGGACCTGTGTTTTCACTATCTTCTTCTTTATAAAATTCGCCTGCTAATTGGACCATTTGACCAATCTTTTCTTCTCTTGTCATTTTACTTAACAAATGATGAAGGTGAATTGAGTCCATAAAAATCCTCCTTATTAAATTTTTTTATCAGTAAGGAATAGTTTCGCCAAAATCGAATAACCCCATAAGATAAACCGATTTCACAAACTCACTGTATCATCAATTTTTTTGTTTCTCAAACGATACCCGTTTAAAAATATGCTATAGTTAAAATAAATCTTAGAGAAAGGACGATCAATAGATGAAAAAAATTAGTAAAGGGCTTTTTCTTTCCATTGCAATTGCACTTATTGCTACGCTATTGGGAAATGTATTTCCTATTATTGGCAGTGCTGTATTTGCTATTATTATAGGTTTATTATTGAACAACACAATCGGTACTCCTGCTGACTTTCAGCCGGGTATTAAATTCTCTTCAAAAAAAATCTTGCAAGCTTCGATTGTCTTATTAGGTTTTAGCTTATCCATTCAAGATGTCCAATCAACGGGGCTTTCATCTCTAAGCGTTACACTTGTTACGATTGTTGTAGCTTTTATCAGTGCTTTTTTTATTGGAAAATGGTTACATATTCCGATGAACACTACAACTTTAATAGGAGTAGGAACGGCCATATGCGGAGGTTCAGCAATTGCTGCTGTTTCACCAATCATTGAGGCAAAAGATGAAGAGATAGCTTTATCCATTTCGACCATTTTCTTATTTAATATTGTCGCCGTCTTTCTGTTTCCTTTTATAGGTCACTTGATGAATTTAACAGATGGTGGCTTTGGTTTGTGGGCAGGAACAGCTATTAATGACACTTCCTCAGTTGTAGCTGCAGGTTACAGTTACAGTGAATCTGCTGGAGATTATGCTACAATTGTAAAATTGACCAGAGCTACGTTGATCATACCTGTGTCATTACTAATTGCTGGCATCCAACTCTATAAGAAGCGCCGCAATGCTGAAAAGGTCTCGTTAAAGCAAATATTCCCTTGGTTTATTTTATGGTTTTTAGTTGCTTCTGTAATCAGTAGTACCGGTTTGCTTCCTGAAGTATTTATTACTTCTGCCAAATGGCTTTCACGTTTTATGATTGCAATGGCACTAGCTTCGATCGGTTTATCTGCTAATTTTAAAGATCTCTTGAAAACGGGTGTGAAACCAGTTTTACTTGGTCTGATTACTTGGTTCTTTGTTGCAGCTAGTAGTTTACTTGTCCAGTTTATTCAAGGTCAACTTTAATGTTGTTTAAAGATCATTGATAGTCTGATTAAAAAATTATTTAATTTTGTTTAAAGACTATAGGATAAACAACTAAGTTTAGGTATACTTATTTTTGTGCGTAATTAATCCAGGTTTTGATTTGAAAGGAGAACAACATGATTTTTATTGAATTATTAAAAGCGGCATTTTTAGGAATTGTCGAAGGAGTTACGGAATGGCTGCCTATTAGTAGCACAGGGCATATGATTTTGGTAGAGCAATTTATTAATTTAGATGCTTCAGCAGGATTTAAAGAAATGTTTTTTGTCGTCATCCAACTAGGGGCCATTCTGGCAGTAGTATTGATTTTTTTCCATAAGCTAAACCCATTTTCACCCAAGAAAACGGCCCTAGAAAAGAAAGATACTATGTCTATCTGGTACAAAGTAATTGTAGGAGTTCTTCCTGCAGCCGTATTAGGCTTTCTGTTTGATGACTGGTTAAATGATCATTTATACAATTATTGGACAGTTGCTATTATGCTGATCGTTTACGGAATTTTATTTATTGTTATTGAAAATCGGAATAAAGGAAAAGAAAGTTCCATCACTTCTTTTAACGATTTGACGTATAAAACAGCCTTTCTCATTGGGATGTTCCAAGTTCTTTCATTGATTCCTGGTACTTCTCGTTCCGGAGCAACAATCTTAGGGGCTATTTTAATCGGTACTTCTCGTTTTGTTGCTACAGAATACTCATTCTTCTTATCGATCCCGATCATGTTTGGCGCAAGCTTCCTTAAACTCTTTAAGTTTGGTTTTGCCTTTACAGGTATGGAAGTAGCTATTCTTTTAACCGGAATGCTGGTTGCATTTGTAGTATCCATTATCTCGATTAAATTCTTAATGGGCTACATTAAAAACAATGACTTTAAAGCTTTTGGTTGGTACAGAATTATTTTAGGTGTACTTGTTATTGCTTATTTCCTTTTATTTGGTTAATCACTAGATGGATCAGGACAACCGTCCTAGTTCAAAAATTCATTCGTACTTTTGATGTTTTTTTCATCAGAAGTACGAATGAGTTTTTTATTTTAGCATTTTATTTAACTTTTTTGATCACCCTTTGGCACCACTCTTCCATGAAATGGCCTTTGTCGGACAACTGGAGCAGATATTCGGGTTCACTCTTCCATGAGACACCTCTTCACGGAAGAGTGAACCAAAAAAAATGTATCACTTGTCCATGAAGACTGGTTTCATGGACAAGTGAAGCAAAAAAAATCTCACTCTTCCAAGGAAGAATGAGATTTACCATTTTTGCAGTTTTAGGAATATTCCGTTTTTTTATGATACTCTTATTTTACAAAAAAAGCTTCATATAATGCTTTTACTGCTAGGTCTTCGTGCTTAGCTTGAATACCAAACATAACACTGACTTCAGAAGCTCCTTGATTGATCATATCGATATTGATATTGTTCTCAGAAAATGCTGTCGCTGCTTTTGACATCGTAAACATTTTTTCGCGCATGCCCTCTCCTACGATCATGATCAATGCAATATTGCGTTCAACTGTTACGCTATCTGCATCCAACTCTTCTTTCAATTGTACCAATAAAGAATGTTCTTCTTCTGTAGTCATTTGATTGCTGTGTAAAATAATCGTTAAATTATCAATTCCTGAAGGCATATGTTCATAACTGATCCCTTTTGATTCCAGAATTTCCAATACCTTACGCCCAAAACCAATTTCACGGTTCATCAGATACTTATCAATATAGATACTGCTGAATCCACTTGAACTAGCGATCCCGATTACGCCTTGTTCCGACATTTGACGTTCTTTCATGATTCTTGTACCCGGTGCTGAGGGATTATTTGTGTTTTTGATTTGAACTGGAATTCCTAATTTAAACGCTGGTTGCAAAGCTTCATCATGTAAAACTGAAAAACCACCATAAGAAAGCTCTCGCATTTCACGATAAGTTAACTCTTTTATACCAATAGGATTCTCTACTACGTTAGGATTAGCAGCAAAAATAGCATCGACATCTGTAAAGTTCTCATATAGATCTGCTTTTATCCCATTTGCTAAAATTGATCCAGTAATATCTGATCCGCCTCTGGAAAAAGTACACACTTTCCCCTCTCTAGTGTAGCCAAAAAAACCTGGGAAAATAATGACTTCTTTACTCTCGCGCAATTTATACAACTGTTCGTAACTTTCCGATAAAACTTGAGCATTTCCTGGTTCATTCGTTACGACCAAGCCTGCTTCTTGAGGATCCATATAACGAGCTGGCACACCTTCTTGATTAAAATAAGCCGCTACTAATTTAGCATTATTATTCTCACCACTTGCTTTAAAAGCATCTAAATAATAATCGGGTTCGTCTTTATTGCCGTTAACTAATGAATCTAAATTGGTTCTAATTTCCTCAATGATTTCATTCCCCAACCCTAATTCTTCTGCAATATTTTGGTACCGATCTATAATCTTACCCAATACTGCACTATAGTCATGTCCGACAAGTGCTTTCATTCCAAATCCAATCAACAGGTCTGTCACTTTTTCATCTTCTGCTGAACGCTTACCAGGAGCCGATACAACAACTATTTTCCGTGCAGCATCTTCTTTTACGATTTGCACTACTTTTTTCAACTGACTTCCTGAAGCTAAAGAACTTCCACCAAATTTAATCACGTTCATCAAAGTAACATCCTTTATCATTTTTTATTTAATTTCATTTATCACTATATAAGGAAAAGAAGCATACTCTTATATTTTGGACTGTTTTTTGTTGATAATCAAGTCTTTCTATTGATTTAAGAAAAAAAGTGGCTATATTTTACTTAATCTCTCGCTTTTACTTTTTAGTAATCTATTTAACATCAATTTGACATCAAAATAATACTTTAGTCCCTATTTAATTCACTTAAATAAGCATATAATAAAGGAGTTGAAATTGACAACACTTTTTTTACGCACTTATTCTATTATTTATTTACGGGAGATAAAAACATGAAAATGAATAAATACATTAATTATTTTTTTGGTTTTTCTATTGTTGCAGGGCTATTAAGTAAATCTGTTTCAAAGAAAAAAAATGCCTCATCTAAAAGTAAACTTGTTCAAGATCCTTTATCCTCTTTTATTGGAACTTGGAGCAATCAAGAAACAAATGATAAACGGAGATTTTTAAAAATAACAAAAGAAGGCGAGTTTCTTATTAATGGTCAACTTATTGTAGGAAGCATCACTTCTATCTCCCATGACCAACTTATTTTCACCGATCATTACGGCTATGAATTAATTGCTAAACGTCAAGCAAATAATACGTTGTCTTTTTATGATGATGCAGATGAGAAAGATTATTTATTTGTTTTAACAGAGTAAAACCCAACCATGATATTAACCTCATGGTTGGGTTTTATTAGTTCTATTTGTATATATATTAGTGAAATTATTTTCTACATACATTATGTTATAATAGATATTCAAACCATTCTTAACTGCTCAGAAAGGAGTACTGCTCTTGTTTCAATACCTTTTAATTGGATTGATCGTTTTCTACGTGATGGGTAATTTATTAGCCTTGCGACATTTTAGTGCCTATGATTTCGAGAATCAGTTTGTTCGCATTTTTCTTGTGAATGATCGTAGGATCATAAAAAATATCAAAGAAAAACCAACTGTACCGTTAGTTAAAAAACTAAAGCAAGTCTTTAGCCTCCAACTTATTGCAAAAATAATCATCTATTCTCTCTTTGTTCACTTTTACCTTGGAGGTAATACATCTGTGAGTGTCTTCATTTTAGCTGCTCTATTTGTTTGCAACATTCTTTTTGATCTACAAACAAATCGTATCGTTGCTAAAGCGAATCAATCCTAAATACGTAGTTAAATAGAAAGAGCTCTAAATCAAAGATCTAGGATCTTTGTTTAGAGCTCTTCTGATTTTTAGTCCTGCTTAGTCAACTTTTAGTGAGCTTCAATATAAGCATTTTTGTAAGTGTATTTAGCTCCAACTTGGTGGTTGTAAATATCCTTAACATATTCTTTTTGTAAAGTTGCTGCAGCTCTTTGGAATAGAGGAGCAATACCTGCTTCTTCTAATAAGATTTTTTCTGCATCAAGCAAGTTTGTCCAACGCGCATCAACATCTGTTGCATTCTCTCCTTTAGATAAAGCAACTAGTTCGTCAAATTCTGCATTACTGTAGCTAGAACGGTTGTATGGACTTTCTGATGTCATTAAATCAATAAAGTTTACTGGATCAGCAAAGTCAGCTCCCCAACCACCTAAAGCAAAATCGTAATCTTGTTTTGTTTGCAATTCTAAACGAGATTTAAAAGGAACGTTTTTCAAGGTCACTTCTACACCAGGCAAATTCGTTTCAATTTGATCTTTCATGTAAGCTCCAACTTTTTTATTTGTTTCATCATCATCGCCAAGTAATTCTAATGTTACAGTATCTGTACCTAGTTCAGATTTAGCTGCTTCCCAATATTCTTTGGCTGCATCAGCATCAAAGGTTAGGTAGTCACCTGATTCTGCACGGAAATCATCTCCAGAAGTTGGATTTGCTGCTAACTCAGAAGGAACAAGACCTCCAACTGTTTGAGAACCATTTGCTAAGATTTCGTTGACCAATAGTTCATGATCATAAGCAGTTGCAATTGCTTTACGTAAGTTTTCGTTAGCTAATGGTGTTTCTTCTCCATTTTTTTCTTGATTCAATTGAAGATAAGACGTTCTTGCTTCTGTTTCAACAGTATAATCTGCATTGTCCTTGTATTGTTTAGCAAACTCACCAGTTAAATTAACTCGATCAATTTGACCAGAATCGTATAAGTTTAGTGCTGTAGACGTTTCTTTAATAACTTCAACATTGATTTCTTCTAAAGTAACATTTTCAGCATCCCAATAATCATCATTCTTCTCGTAAGTCCAATTTAGGTTTGTTCCATCCCAATTGCTAAATGTGAAGGGTCCGTTAAAGACCATTGTTTCTGCTGAAGTACCATATTTATCTCCTTGTTCTTCTACAAAAGCTTGGTTTTGAGGGTAGAACGTTGGGAAAGCCATTAAAGAAATAAAGTAAGGTACCGGTGTTTCCATTGTAACTTTTAATTCATAATCACCAACAGCTTCCACTCCTAAAGTTTCAGGTTCAGCCTCTCCAGCAATGATAGCTGTTGCATTTTTGATTCCTTCAAATAAGTAAGAATAAGAAGCTGCTGTTTCAGGATCAACCACCCTTTGCCAAGCGTATACAAAATCCTTAGCTGTTACAGGATCGCCATTTGACCAAGTTGTATCTTCACGTAATTTAAATGTGTATTCTAAACCATCCTCACTGACTGTTGCTTCTTCTTGAGCTAAAGCTGGAACAGGTTGGCTATCTTTGTCAAGACGGTACAAACCTTCATTGACGTTATTAAAAACTGTAAAACTAACTGTATCTGTAGCTAATGCTGTATCTCCAGTAGGCAATTCAGCAATCTCAACTAAGTTCAATACTTGTTCTTCTGCTAAATTCCCTTCGCCTGAACTTGATGAAGATGTTTCACTATCTGCTTCATTTCCACAAGCTACCAAAATACCTGCTGTTAATAATAAGGCTCCAGATTTCCACCATGTCTTCTTCTCCATAACTAAATCCCCCGTTTTTAATCTTATTTTAATCTTTTTCTAATTAAATTAGAACTTGATAATAAATATACACATTCAATTTATTATTTGCAAGCTTTTTTTTCTAATGAATCAACTTTAATTGACTTTTAAGTCCCTTTACCTTTATGCTTATCATTAGTAAGCATTTTTAAGGAGTGATCAAGTATGAAAATTGCAATCTGGTCGGATTTCGTATGCCCTTTTTGTTATATTGGAAAACGTCATTTAGAAGCCGCAATTAAAGACCGCACAGACGTAGAAATCGAATT
This sequence comes from Carnobacterium sp., assembly GCF_040274425.1. Lineage (NCBI taxonomy): Bacteria > Bacillati > Bacillota > Bacilli > Lactobacillales > Carnobacteriaceae > Carnobacterium > Carnobacterium sp. Next base: position 92,589 of record NZ_JBEMBC010000001.1, on the reverse strand, counting down.
TCATAGTTATGAATTGGATCCAACAGCACCCGAAAAGGTTGAGGGTACGATGGAAGAGTATTTTGCTGAACACAAAGGAATGAGCGTTGATCAAGCGCAATCAATGTTTAATCAAGTTACTCAAATGGCTAATAACGTTGATTTAGATTACCATTATGATATTATTCAACATGGAAACACCTTAAAACCTCATCGTTTATTTCAGTTTGCTAAAGAACAAGGCAAAGGGAATGAATTTATGGAATTAGCTAAAAAAGCTTATTTTATTGAAGGAAAATGGTTAAATGATGATGACTTCTTAGTTCACTTAGCTGAATCAATTGGATTAGAAGAAGCACGCGTTAGAGAAATTCTAACTTCAAATGCTTATTTAGATGCTGTACGTTTAGATCAAGCTCAAGCAGTTGAAATTGGCGTTCAAGGTGTCCCTTTCTTTGTTATCGATGAACAATATGGTGTTAGTGGTGCTCAGCCTATTGAAGTATTCGAGCAAGTATTAGCAGAAATTGATGCTAAATCATAAATAAATCAACAAAAAGGAGCTGAGAATAAATTCTCAGCTCCTTTTTTGTCATCCCCTTCTAACTATTATTCTCCAACACAAGACAAAATAGTTCTGTTTAATCCGCTAGAAAGCTAGAATAGGATTAATGAGATAGGAGGAACGTCATGTATATTTTGCTCAGTTTTTTCTGTGCAGTAGGCTTTGCTTTGATTCATTTTTTCTCTAAATCTATCCGCTTTGCGAATGTTGTGCCAAGAAGCAAATTTTTATCTTTTTCAGCTGGAGTTTCTGTTGCTTATGTCTTTGTCCATTTATTACCAGAGTTAAATCACTATCAAGAAATATTAGTCAATGAACTAAAAAATAGTGCGTGGAGGTACTTAGAACACCATATTTATGTCATTGCTTTAGCTGGACTAGTCTTGTTCTACTCTTTAGAACGGTTAGTCAAGCTTTCTAAAAATAATCCTCATTTTAAACAACCTGAAGATGCTAGTTCAGGTATCTTTTGGCTTCATATTGGTTCATTTTTTATTTACAACGCCATTATTGGGTATTTACTAGTACAAGAAGAATTCAACACTATTCTAGGAATGCTGTTTTATTTTATCGCTTTAGGTGTTCATTTTCTAACCAACGATTGGAGTTTACGTAAAGACCATCAACACATTTATGATCAGTATGGTAGAGTACTTTTAACTGTAGCTATTCTTTTTGGATGGCTTATCGGAGCATTAACAGAACTAAATGAGTTGCTTCTCTCTATTTTGCAAGCTTTTATAGCCGGTGGTGTTATCCTCAATGTCATGAAAGAAGAACTTCCTCAAGAACAAGAAAGCAGCATAGGCAGTTTTTTGATTGGCTCATTCGGATACTCTCTTCTGCTAATCTTTCTCTAAATTTCATTTTGAGCACACAGAAAAACCCTCGGAATCAGAATACTGATTTCAAGGGTTTTTCTGTGTGCTCTTTTTAATAAACACATTTAGTTCTATTACTGCTTAAATAATTGCAATAGCAACCATTGTAAGCAGGAATAAAAAGGATACAACTTTCATCGCTTTTTTTACTAAGAAAAATTCGCCATTTGCTAATTTAAAAATAGGATAGGCTACAAAACCAAAAGCTAATCCATCAACGATACTTGATGTTAAAGGAATCATCACTATAATTAAAAAGGCAGGGAACCATTCACTAAAATCATCAAATGGAATATGTTTTAAATTCTCCATCATAATTGCTCCAGTGATTACGATAACAGGTGATAGTGCAGCATTTGGAATATAAGACAACAATGGTGTGAAAACTAGTGAAAGTAAAAATAGACCTCCAGCAAACACAGCTGTTAAGCCGGTCTTCCCACCAGCTTTAATACCTGATGCACTTTCAGCTGCTGGTATAGTCGGGCTCGTTCCAAGTAAACTTGATACAAGTGTCATGACTCCACTGACTTTAAAAGCACTCGTAAAACGAGTCTTATCTTCTAACATACCTTCAAATAAACCTATGGATTCAAAAATTAAGATCATTGTCAAAGAAAATACGGCTAAAATAAAAGGCACACTAAGGACTGTTGAAAAATCAAAAGCTCCTACAAGTGCTGGGTAGTCTGAGAGGTTACTCAATGAAAACGAAGAAGCTCCTACTTCATGAACGCCAGTTACTAAAGAAATGATTGTGATAACAGCAATTCCAATAAAAAAGCTGCCTGGTACGTTTCTTAAATATAATACACCTGATAATAAAATCCCAATGACCGCGAGTAAGACAAGTGGCTGAGACAAATCTCCTAATGTAATAAATGAGTTGGCTCCTCCATCAGCAAGAATACCGCCATTTTCTAATCCAATGACGACTAAGAAAAGTCCGATCCCAGCTGTAATACCATGTTTTAATGAATCAGGAATCGCTTCTACTAATAACTTGCTGATAGAAGTATAGGCAATACCAGTAAAAATTATTCCAGAGACAAAAACTACAGCTAAGGCTTGCTGCCAAGATAATCCCAGTGAACCTACGATTGTATACGTAAAGAAAGCATTGACTCCCATACCAGGAGTGAGAACCAGTGGAGCATTTCCCCATAACCCCATTAAAATACTTCCCACAGCAGAAACCAAAATCGTACCGAACACACTTAACTCAGCGGGAACCCCTGCTTCAGCCAATATTAATGGATTGACTATAATAATATACGACAGCGCGAAAAACGAAGTAATACCCGCTATCATTTCTTGCTTAATACTTGTTTGTTTTTCTTTCAATTTAAAAAAATTCACTATTTTTTTCTCCTTTTCGATGTGTTTTTTCAAACACAAGTAATCTGGAGACATGGGCTGCAGTCTTTTTAAAGCTTGCACAGCAAAAAAGAAAGTTTTCTTTCCTTACACGCCCCAACATTTTATTTTAACATCTATGGTATAAAAAGTCATTATTTTTCATTATTACAGGAACACAAAAAGAAGCATTCATCAGATAAATACTTCTATCTGATGAATGCTTCTTCACTTAATTCGTTGCTTAAAATATCAGTGATTTTACCTCTTGACCTTTTTCTTTTATCAAAAGAAGTGCTTTGTTGGGTTGTATTTGAATATTATTTAGTTGATTCTTATTTAAAAAAGATGAGATTTTAAAATCATATTGTTCTGGAATAGCAGATATTTCTAAACGTTTCTCTTTATTAGCTGTGTTTAAAAGCGCAATGACAAACTCTTCCTGATTGCTAAATCTAACGATTCCCATCAATTCACCCTGTGAAAAAGAATAAAAATCTCCTTCTTTCAAACTAGTTTCTTTGCTACGGATAGCGGCTAATTTTTTTACAAAAGTTTGAATTCCTTTATTCTCTTTTCCCCATGGATACATTCGGCGATTATCCGGGTCTTCTTTTCCTTCTACACCTGCTTCATCTCCATAATAAAGGCAAGGAACTCCTGGAACAATAAATAATAATACCATTGCTTGTCTTAACTTTGCTACGTTATGGTTTAAAACCGTGTAGATTCGCTCGGTATCATGTGTGCCAATATTATTAAAGTTACTTTTAAAAGCTTCAGCAGGATAATTTTCTTTTAAATTCATCCACTTCTCAGCAGCTTCTTGCGGAGTTATCAATTGTTGAAGAAGTCCAATAATAATTGCTCTAAAAGGGTAATTCATCGCTCCATGCAATTGACCTCCTTCAATATAATGTCGCCGTTTATTATAAGCAATTTTATTTGAGGCATCTTCCCACACTTCACCAATCAGTACTGAATCTTCAACAGTTTCTTCTAACGCCAACCTCATCCCTTTTAATACATCATCAGAGAGTTCATCTGCTACATCTAAACGCCAGCCGCCTAATCCTAATTTTGACCATTTTCGAATCACACTATTTTGATCTTTATACAAAAAGGACTGAACCTTTGGATTTTGGGTATTCAACTTAGGTAGATCTTTTACTCCCCACCAAGATTCATAACTATTCGGAAAATTTTTAAACGTGTACCAATCAAAATAACGACTTTCCTTAGATTGAAAAGCTCCTATCTCAGGATAAGTTTCAAATCGATTAAAATAGCGACTATCTGCACCTGTATGATTAAATACACCATCCAAAATAATATGCATCCCAAAATTTTTGGCTTTTTGAATCAGTTCCTTAAACGTTTCTTCATCACCAAACATTGGATCAATTTTCATATAGTCACTCGTATCGTATTTGTGATTGCTACGAGCTTTAAATATCGGGCTAAGATACAAAATGGTTATACCTAATGTTTTTAAATAAGGTAATTTTTGAATAATTCCTTTTAAATTGCCTCCATAAAACTCCCAACGAACAACTTCTCCATCTTTGTTTTTAATGTACATAGGCAGATCTTCTTGATTAGCATAAAGAAAGGAATTTTTTTTAGGGTTCAGCACTTTTCCATCTTCATTGCCATTGTAAAAACGATCGACAAAAATATGGTAAGCTATTCCCTCATGGTACCATTTAGGCGAAGGATCTGCATCTAAATAACTCGTTAATTGATAAGGCTTCACCTCATGTTCCTGTTTATAAACTTGGCCTTCTCCACCCTTGAACCGTTGATTGTTCCCATAGTAAACGACTTCGTCTTGTTGATTTTTTTGAACAAGTACTTTAAAAAAATAATAATACAAACCTTGGCCTTCCGTTAATTGAATCGTAACTTGGTATTGAAATTGTCCGATAGAATGCATCTTGACTTCAAATGTATCTCCAAAATCTTTTTGTACAATCAGGTAGATTGGTTCGACTACCGGCCACTTACAGGTGATCTTAAAAGTTACTTTCTGATTAATCGGTACAGCTCCAAATGGTTTTTTGTATTCTGATAACCACGAATTGTAATAAATCATTTCAGTCATTTTATTTCCTCAGTTCTATTGTAGTTGCGGTCTTCTTAATCTTTTATATTGGCTGGTTGCCTTTTAAAAAAGAAGCATGTTTTTCAGCTTTCCCCTTAACATTCCATATTTCATCAGCGTAGCGCATAATTGTAAAATCGGCAGAAAATGGACCTGAACTTGCAATATTGATCAATGCCTTTTGGTTCCACGCCTGTTTGTCTTGGTATAAGTTATCTGCTCTTTCTTGAGCTGCAACAAAACTTGCAAAATCTTGCAAAACATAATACTCATCATTAAATAATGTTAATGAGTCATAGATTACTCGGCCTTCTTCTTCGATACCTGGGATAGTTCCATTTATTAAGCAATTCAGAACTCGATTCAGACGCGGATTGGCTTCCATAACAGCTATCGAAGAATAATTCCCCTCTCGATTCATCTGATTAACTTCATCATTCGTCAAACCAAATAGAAAAATATTATCTTCCCCTACTAGATCTTTTATTTCAATATTAGCACCATCCAATGTTGCCATGGTCAAAGCACCATTTAACATCAATTTCATGTTACTTGTTCCTGAAGCTTCTTTTCCTGCTAACGATATTTGTTCACTAATATCTGCAGCTGGAATAATCAACTCAGCCAATGAAACACCATAGTTTTCTACAAATACCACTTTCATTTTATTACCTATATCTGGATCGTTATTTACTAACTGAGCTAATGCATTAATAAACTTAATGATTTGCTTTGCATAAACGTAGCTAGGAGCTGCTTTTGCTCCAAATATAAAGACTCTTGGCTGTAATTCAAGTGTAGGATCCTCTTTGATTTTCAAATAACGGTCTAAGATATGCAATGCATTCAATAATTGGCGCTTATATGCATGTAATCTTTTTATTTGAACATCAAATAATGCTGTGGGATCAATTTCAATACCGTACTTTTCTTTTGCATAAAATGCAAATCGTTTTTTGTTTTCAAGTTTGATATTAGATAATTGTTTTAGTGTTTCTGAATCTTTTGAATAGGCCTTAAACTGTCTTAATTCAGCTGGATTTATTTTCCACTCTTGATCGATTTTATCATCAATCAGTTGCGTTAACTTTTCGTTAGCTAAATGAAGCCATCGTCTTTGCGTAATACCATTCGTTTTATTATTAAATTTAGATGGATACATTTTATAAAAGTCGTGCAGCGTTTCTTCTTTTAGAATATCTGTATGTAATTGAGCAACCCCATTTACACTGTGACTTCCAATGATAGCTAAGTGCGCCATTTTAACATAACCGTCCGAAATAATAGTGGTCCGATACGTCAGTTCTTCTCCATATAATGGGATTTTCCTATCTATATGGCGTTGATTGATTGCTTCAATGATTTGATAAATACGTGGCAGCAAACCTTGAACCATGTCGACCGGCCATTTTTCCATAGCTTCTTGCATAATGGTGTGATTGGTATAACTAATAGATTTTTTCGTAATATCCCATGCATTTTCCCAACTAAGTCCTTCTTCATCTAATAAAATACGCATCAATTCTGGAACACATAAAGCAGGATGTGTATCATTTACATGAATAGCGATTTTATTTGGAAACTCACTCCATGGCTGATCTTGTTTTTTGAAAAATCGAATAATACTTTGAATACCTGCAGATGTAAAAAAATATTCTTGTCTTAATCGAAGAAGCTGTCCTTCATAATTTGAATCATCTGGATAAAGTACCTCGGTAATCTGGTTGACTACTTCTCGTTCAGCAATCGTCTTGTAACGTATCTCTTCTTCAGGGGGGATTTCAGCTGACCATAAGCGAAGATTATTTACAACATCATTCTCATACCCTATCATTCCTGTGTCATAAGGCACCGCTAAAATATTTTGGGTATTTGAATAGATAGGGCGCAGTTTATTTTCGCCATCTTCTTTCAAGTACACCTCGCCGCCATAACGAACCAAGACAGCTTTATTTTCTTTTCTGACTTCCCAAACATTTCCGTTACGTAGCCAGTTCTCTGGCAATTCAACTTGATACCCATCTACAAATCTTTGTTGAAATAAACCATAACGGTAGCGAATACCTGTGCCATTACCCGGAATACCCAGAGAAGCAATTGAATCCATAAAGCAAGAAGCTAATCGACCTAATCCACCATTACCTAGAGCTGGATCTACTTCTGATTTTACAATTGCTTCGAAATCTAACCCCATTTCAGCAATTCCTTCTCGCACAGTAGTTAAAATACCTAGATTCAACAAATTGCTTTTCAGCATACGCCCAGGTAAAAATTCCATTGAAAAATAATAGACTTGTTTCACTTGTTCTTCTAAATACAGCTGATTGGTTTGGTTCCAATTATCGGAAGAATAACTTTTTACAAAATTTCCTAAAGCCGTATATTGCTGTATGGAAGAAGTATCTTCTAAATTTGAGGCATAAAGAACCTCAATTATTTTCTCGAATTCTTCTTTAAATTCAGTAGTTGTTAACATTATTTTTTCTCCTCATATTCTTTTTTGATTAAACTAATGGGTCTTCTACTAAATAAAGAAACTCCAACAGTCAAAATAAGAATAGTTGCCTATTTTTATGTTCCTGTTGAAGTTCTTTATCATGCTTTAAGCAATTCTGCATAAACTTGTATATATTCCTTAGTAGATTTTTCCCAACTAAAGTCTTTCGACATGGCTTGTTTTACTAATGATATCCATTTTTTAGGCTCATCATAATAAACCGTTAAGGCACGGTCAATTGTTTCAACCATGACAGATGAACGGAAATCATTGAAGCTAAACCCGGTACCTTCGCCAGTAACAGAATTGTATGGTTGAACGGTGTCTTTTAATCCCCCCGTCTCATGTACGATTGGCAATGTACCATATCGAAGTGAGTTAAGTTGAGACAATCCACAAGGTTCAAATGCTGACGGCATAACAAATAAATCGCTTCCTGCATAGATATGTTGGGCTAGAGCAACATCAAAATCAACAATTACTTTAAATTTTTCTGGATATTTCCAAGTGAAATAATTGAAACTGTCTTCGTATTCTTTTTCACCGGTACCTAATATGAGAACTTGAATATTGCGATGCATCAGTTCATCAATTTTATCACGCAGTAAGTTGCAACCTTTTTGAGTCGTTAATCTACTCACCATAGACATTAGTGCTATTTTCTCATTTACCGGTAATCCAACTCGCTCTTGCAAAGTTGTTTTATTAACCGTTTTTCCTTTTAAATTTTTTGTAGAGAAATGTGCTGGGATAGCATCATCTGTTTCAGGATCAAAGACCTCATAATCAATCCCATTTAAAATACCGCTTAATTTGTAACTATTGAACCGTAATACACCGTCTAAATTTTCGCCAAATTGAGGTGTTTGGATTTCCTGTGCATATGTTGGACTAACTGTTGTGACTTGATCTGCATAAAAAATCCCACCTTTTAAGCAATTGATATCGTCATAATATTTTAAGCCGTGTTCGTGAAAGGCATTGTAACCTATTCCATATAAATCAGATAATACAAGTTGGTCAAAAACCCCTTGAAACTGTATATTATGAATGGTCAAAATCGTTTTTATTGATTGATAACTTGTGATCCATTGGTACTTATCTTTTAACAAAACAGGAATAATAGACGTATGCCAATCGTTCACATGTAAAATATCTGGGATAAAGTCTATTTTTTCCAACATCTCACAAATAGCTTGTGCAAAAAAAGCAAATCGTTCGCCATCATCATCAAAACCATAAATACTTTGGCGATCAAAATAGTATAAATTATCAATAAAGTAATATAGAATATTATCTTTCTTTAATTTTTTAATCCCACAATACTGATTTCTCCAACCAACCTTCACTTCAAACTGCGCTACATCTACTAATTGATCTTTATATTTTTGGGGCATCGTACTATATAAAGGTAATACAACACGTACATCTATCCCTTGATTTTTCAACTCTTTTGGCAGAGCACCTGCGACATCCCCTAATCCCCCGGTCTTAAAAAAAGGAGCACATTCCGCCGCAGCAAATAGAACCTTCATTTTTTCAGCTCTCCTTCTCAACGGTTATTTCGCTATTTTTTTCTATCACTATAGGATTTTCTTTTGTTCCTGTTAGCTGAACTCCCGGACCAATTTTTACACCTTTATCTAAAATAACGTACTGTAATTCTGCATTCTGAGCAATTTTACATCCTTGCATAATTAAAGAATTTTTGACCGTTGCTGTTTTTTCTATTAAGACCTTACGGAAAATAATAGAGTCTTCAACCGTTCCATCAATCACACAGTCACTTGCCAGTTGTGAATTGCTGATATCCGCTTCTTTTGAATAGTAGGTAGGCGCTCCATTTTTGACTTTTGTAATAACAGGTTGGCTACGATAAAATAACGCATTATAATTGTCTTCATCTAACAGATCCATGTTCGCCTGATAATAACTTGAAATATTATCAATATTTTTCAAATATCCCGTATATTCAAAACTATTCACGGTATTTTCTTTTAAACTATGTCTAATTAAAACATTGATGTCTCCTTTTATTCGATTACTAGCTGCTTCTCTTGTTAATTCAATAAATTTTTCAACTCTCATAATCGCAATTCCCATACCGATCGCTATTTTCGTTTCTTCACTTGGAAGTTCATGAGCTGTAAGCAAATCAATGACTTTGCTTTCTCCTTCTCCTTCAAAAGTTAGGCATGTATCAATAGAATCTGGCGAACAAAATTCTCTAGAAACATTTTTATATACAATTGTAACATCAGATTTACTTTCAATATGATTTCTTAACACTGCCTTAAGATCGACATTGCACAGCATTTTACTGCCCATAACTACTACATATCCTTTAGTAGAATGCTGGACAAAATCTATTTGATCTTGGTAGTAACTGCTAATTTGACCTGATTCCAACTGCTCAACAGCTTCTTTTATTTCGGCTCCAGAATGAATAAATAACCCACCTCCAACGGTAGATTCCATTCCCCAAGGGTAACCACTTCGTACATGATCCATTAAAGCTCTTGCCCTACCTCTTACAAATATAGCAACTGAAGTTACCTCTGCACTATATAAACTTGAAAGAGGAAAATCAATCAACCGGTAACGTGAACCAAATGGCAATGCAGCAACTGCTCTTCTTTTCGTTAAAGGCATTAATTGTGATTCTGATTCATCAAGATTTAATACTGCACATAATTGCTCATTAGTCTTCATCTTTTAACCCTCCTATCTCTTCTGCATAGCCGACAACAGTAATGTTTTTTTCTTCTCCTTTAAGTTGTGCTCCATCATGAATTTTTGCATTTTCTCCGATGATTGCACAATTGATCGTTACATTTTCTCCTATGATTACATTTGCCATGATCAAGCTGTCTTTTATTATAGAATTTTTCCCCACTTTAACATTATGAGATAAAATAGAATGATTGATCTCCCCAGCAATATAGCATCCATCTGCAATCATAGAATCTGAAACTTTTGAAGATTTAGTCAAAAATTGAGGTGGCGCAGATGGATTTTGTGTATACACCCTCCATGACGAATCTCTTATATTTAAGGCATGGTTTGGATCTAAAAATTCCATATTCGCTTCCCAGAGACTTTCAATTGTTCCAACATCTTTCCAGTAATCTTTAAATGCATAAGCAAATATATTTTCACTGTTTCTTAAATAAGCGGGAATCACATCTTTACCAAAATCTTCCATTGTCCGATTTTTAGCATGGTTGTCAATAAGGTAACTTTTTAGCATAGGCCAATCAAAAATGTAAATTCCCATTGAAGCTAAATTACTTTTAGGTTCTGCTGGTTTTTCTTCAAATTCAATAATTCGGTCTGTCTGATCAGTATTCATAATCCCAAAGCGAGGTGCTTCTTCAAGAGGAACTGGAATGACTCCAACGGTTAAGGCCGCATTTTTTTCTTTATGGAATGAAATCATATCTTGATAATCCATTTTATAAATATGATCTCCTGAAAGGACTAATAGGTATTCTGGATTATATCGATCAATAAAATCAATATTTTGGTAGATAGCATGTGCAGTTCCCTTAAACCATTTTTCTCCGTCAACACTTGAATAGGGTTGTAGAATAGTAGCCCCACCATCATGCGTGTTCAGCCCCCAGCTTTCTCCATTTCCGACATGAGTATTTAATTCCAGAGGTTGGTATTGCGTCACAACGCCAACATTCTTGATTCCAGAATTAGCGCAATTGCTTAACGCAAAATCAATGATTCTATATTTCCCACCAAATGGTACAGCCGGTTTAGCAATATCTTTAGTCAATTTCCCAAGCCGAGTTCCTTGCCCTCCTGCTAAAATCATAGCTAACGTTTCTGTTTTTTTCATTATGCTATTGGAAGAATCTGCTTAGCATTCTTCCTCTACCCTCCTTTTTATCTATTAATTTTTTGGCACTCCAAAAATTCTTTTTGGTCGTAAGATCAAAATGCTCATTGCCGGTACAATCAATTCAATGGTGTAATCTTGCTGATGAGTCGTTTCTTTTACCGTTTTCAACGGCCCTTGCTGGTTTGTCCAGACGCCACCATATTCCTGCATCTCAGTATTTAAATATTCTTCGTAAACTCCTTCAAAAGGAACGCCTATTTTATATCCTTTACGCTCAATTGGAACAAAATTACAAATGACTATTACAAAGTCACGCGTTTTTTTTCCTTTACGAATGAACGACAAAATGGTTTCAGTAGAGTTATCTGCATCTAAAATTTGGATACCTTCCGCTTGATGATCCATTTCCCAAAGTGCGCGTTCTTTTTTATACAGCATATTTAGTGATTCCATAAAGTACAAATGTTTAGCATTCATTTCATCATCTAAGCTTTGCCATTCCAATCCTTCATGAATCCGCCATTCCAGAAACTGACCGTAATCATTTCCCATAAAATTTAATTTTTTACCTGGGTGAACCATCATATACGCTTCTAATGTGCGTAAACTGGCAAATTGATTGTAGCGATCACCCGGCATTTTATGCATCAATGATTTTTTTCCATGGACCACTTCATCATGAGAAAATGGTAAAATAAAATTTTCGTTGAATGCATACATAAAAGAAAAGGTGATTAAATTAAAATGATGTTTGCGAGATGATGGATCCATTTCAAAAAACTTCAATGTGTCATTCATCCATCCCATGTTCCATTTGTAATTAAATCCCAATCCGCCCATATAGACAGGTTTTGTGACCTTTGACCATGCCGTACTTTCTTCAGCAATCATAAGTGTGTCAGGATGCCTTTCAAATACTTTCTCATTTAATTTTTGTATGAATTCTACACCCACTTTATTATGGTTGCTTCCATCTTCATTAGGTATCCATTCACCAATATCATAATCGAGATACAACATACTCGATACTGCATCAACTCTTAACCCATCTAAATGAAATTGTTCGATCCAATAAAGAGCATTTGAAATCAAAAAGCTCTGAACTTGATCCTTTCCTAAATCAAAATTCATAGTACCCCATCGATTATTTTCAGCTTTATGCTTATCTTTGTATTCAAATTGAGGTGTTCCATCAAAATAAACCATTCCGTAATCATTTCGATTAAAATGACCCGGTACCCAATCCATTAACACACCAATATTTGCCAGGTGAGCCGCTTCTACAAAATTTTGAAATTCTTCCATAGTACCAAACTTCGAAGACAACGCATAATAACCAGTCAATTGATACCCCCAAGATGCATCTAAAGGATGTTCCATCAATGGCATAAATTCAATATGTGTGTACCCCATTTTTTTTACATAAGGAATCAATTCTTGTTGCAATTCGGGAATGGTGTACCATGAATCATCTTCATGGTGTTTCCAAGAGCTGAGGTGTACTTCATAAATGTTTAGAGGGCGTTCATAAATAGAAAAGCGTTTCTTACTTGCAGTCCAAAGGCCGTCTCGCCATTTTTTTTCCGGCAAATTTTTTACGATTGATGCATCGTTAGGTCTTACTTCAAATTCAAAAGCATATGGATCAATTTTTAATTTTACCGTTCCATCAGATTGTTCTATCCGGTATTTATAGCATTGTCCTTCAATGGCTTGATCATTGAACACCGTCCAACAACCAGTTTTCCCTATTCTTTCCATTTCAATACCCATATGCCAATCTGAAAAATCGCCTGTTAGACCAACACTTTTTGCATTAGGAGCCCAAATGGTAAACCGAAAACCATCTTTCCCTTTATAATTATCTTTTTTACATCCCATAGTTAAATAACTATCAAAATGCTTACCTGTGTTAAACAAATATAATTCTTTTTCAAGGTTATTTTTGGTTTCTTCATCCATCGATTTATTTGCCACATTTTTCACTCCCAACTTACGTTTGTTATTTTATCATCGTTTTATCATTATATTTTCATTTTACAATGTATTTCTCTAATAATCGACCTATTTTTTGTTTTCTTTAAAAATAACTTGTTTTTTAACTCTGTAGTTAGTATACCACTATTTTAAGAAAACGCTTACTTATATGTTGCCACAGTTTTCACTTAAAAAAATTCTCCTAAAAAAAGGATAAACACTTTTTTAGGAGAATATAACAAAAACACTTAATTGTTTTTATTTTTTTATTAATTGAGTTTCTTTATCATATAATTTAATAGCATACGTAATGACCTATGCACCGAGCAAATTATTTCTAACTTATTGATACTTACACAGAAAAAACTACGTTGAAAAAGCTATTTTTTTCTGTGTCTTTCTTACTGTAACTGTAGTATTACAATCTCCTTCTTGAGCTACTTAAAAAGCTAACATTCTAATCTTTGCATCACTACAAACTAACTTGTATTCTCCAAAAATCCATTTTCGCGAGCCATAATTTTATCTGTCCTATAATGAGTTTAAGATCAGGATGTCACTAAATGAATAATAAAAAAGATTAGGAAATATTGAGTTAAAAGTGCGTTACGGTGTTACTAATGGTAAAATGATGATAGGTAAGTCCATTTACAACTTAGTCAGGCAACTATTAAAGGAGCTTATCGTAAAGGGGGTGAACAGATTGGAAATACTATTATTGACTGTTGGTTTTGTTGGTTTAGTAATAGCGGCATTAACGCCTCAATCCACTTTAGGAGGACTATTGTCATTAGCAAGTTTTGGTGGCTACTTTTATTTAAATAGTCTTGAAAATTGGATTCCCATCATTATTTTTATTTTAGGAATCTGTCTTCTGATTTTTGAAGTTTTTATACCAGACTTTGGTGTAGCAGGTATAATTGGTTTTCTTTTAATTATCGGTGGTGTCTATTTAACCAATAATGATTTCGGAACAGCCTTGCGAGATTTAAGTATCGCTGTGGTCGCATCTTCATTTTTAGTGATCATGCTCATACGAAGGGGGTACTCACTGACACATTTACAAAAACTCGTTCTTAATAATAACTTAGATAAAAAAAGCGGATTTTCAAGCAACAATGACGCTACAGCTTATTTAGGAAAAACTGGAAAAACAACTACTTCTCTAAGACCATCTGGAAAAGTAGCATTCGAAGACACAGAGTTAGATGTTGTCAGTACAGGCGAACACATAGACGAAGGCGTTTCCGTTATTGTTACAAAAGTAGAAGGATATAAAATTATTGTTAGGAGAGTGGATTAAACATGACAACAGTTGCAGAGAGCCCCACAAATTGGATTGGCTTTTTATTCATAGCCATTATCGTTATTATCGTTATTAGTTTATTTTTCCGTTTTGTACCCGTTGGATTATGGGTTACTGCCTATTTCTCAGGCGTTAAAGTCAATATAGGAACACTTGTAGGAATGCGCTTAAGACGAGTAGCTCCACAAGACATTATCCGTCCATTGATCAAAGCAACTAAAGCTGGCTTAGATATTGATATTAATGAATTGGAAGCCCATTATCTAGCGGGTGGAGATATTAATCAAGTCATAGACGCTTTGATTGCCGCACAACGTGCAAATATTGATTTGGTTTTCAAACAAGCTGCCGCAATTGACTTAGCAGGTAGAAATGTTTTTGAAGCTGTTCAAGTCAGTGTTAATCCTAAAGTAATTGAAACTCCTCAAATTGCTGCAATGGCAATGAATGGTATTGAAGTTAAAGCTCGTGCTAAAGTAACTGTTCGCGCAAATATCGAACGCTTAGTCGGTGGTGCTGGAGAAGAAACCATTATTGCTCGTGTTGGTGAAGGAATTGTTACCACCGTTGGTAGTGCCGCAAGACATACTGATGTACTAGAAAATCCGGATTCTATCTCAAAAACTGTTTTAAGAAAAGGTTTAGATTCTGGTACCGCTTTTGAAATTCTTTCAATTGATATTGCAGATATTGATGTTGGTCGTAACATCGGTGCCAGCTTACAAATGGAACAAGCCCAAGCAGATAAAAATATTGCACAAGCTAAAGCTGAAGAAAGACGTTCTATGGCGATTGCTCAAGAGCAAGAAATGATCGCTGAAGTTCAAAAAATGCGCGCACGTGTAGTTGAAGCTGAAGCTGAAGTACCTTTGGCATTAGCCGAAGCATTAAAATCAGGAAACTTAGGCGCAATGGATTATTACAACATGAACAATGTTAATGCCGATACTAAAATGAGAAACTCTATTTCAGATTCTACTGAGAGAGAAAGTGATAGATAATGAATACTTTAATAGCCCTTGTCGTTTTGTTTCTTATAGGGACTACATTCTTTTCTATTATCGCTACTATTTACCGTTTTTTCATTTCATCTATCGGTGGCAGCTCTTCTCCTTCAAAAAGTAGTCAAAGGCAAACTTATCAAAGAGAAGATTTGACAAATAAAGATTCTGTTTCCTTAAAAGATGCTTTTCTAACGAATAATACCACTCGACAAAAATTTGCAAGCAACGCTAATGGTTCTTCACAAAAGAGAAATCAACAAGCCCAAGCAAAACAATTGTCTAGTCGTATGCAACAAGATGCAGCTCGTAGAAGAGCCGAAACTCTGCAACAAAATACTAAAAGAAAACCAGAACCCGTTCGATCTTCTACAGCTCCAAAATCAACTCTATTTAATGAAAATGACGTCAAGAAAAATAAAAGTCAGACGCTTTTTGATAGGGATGATCTAACATCTTTAACCCCAATTGATAAGGTAACTTCTACCAGAAAATCAAGTTATCAGACTGAGATTAAAGCTAATAAACGTCATTTACAAAATGATTATGTAAAAGGAATCATCTACAAAGAAATTTTAGATAAACCTGTTAGTTTGAGAAACAATAAATAAAGTACTAAAAAACCAATAAGTAAGTTCTTAAGGGAACTTACTTATTGGTTTTTTATCGATTATACCCTAACTTCTTCTTTCTCTTCATCATATTCTAAAGCTTTTGTTCCTTGATCTCCAGAACTGACTCGAACGACATTCTCAACATTGTAGACAAAAATTTTCCCATCTCCAACTGTGCCCGTATATAGTGCTTTTCGAGCTGTTTTTATAACTAGAGAAACTGGAATTTTGCTAACAACAATTTCTAAACGTATCTTTGGCAAAAGATTAGCTTCTATTTCTACTCCTCTATAATAAGCTGTTTGGCCTTTTTGTAGACCATATCCTTGTACTTTTGTTACTGTCATACCTGTGATACCAATACCATTTAAAGACTTTTTCAATTTTTCAAATTTTGACTCATTTGTTATAATATCCACTTTCATTAATTTAGTATCTTCATTTTCACCAGTAGTAAACGGTTGATTTACCTGCTTATGAACTTTAACTGTCTCATGAACATCTTCCTTATTGATAGCAATAGTCCCTACACCTGAAAATGCTAATTCAGGTTCTGGGCTTTCAAATTTCAAACCTTCGAATAGAGGTTTTTGGCCAAAAGGAACAGTTACAAAGTCACCGTAGCTTGATTCTAATCCATGTTCTGAAATATCCATCCCTGCAATTTCTTCTTCTTCTGTTACTCGTAAACCAATTGTTTTATCAATGAGTTTAAACGTAACGACCATTGTGACCGTCACCCATACAACAACGGATACTACTCCTATTAGTTGAATGCCTAAGAGATTAAATCCACCACCATAAAGCAAACCTCCATCTGTTGCAAAAACACCTATTAGAATCGTTCCTAAAGCACCCGAGATTCCATGAACTCCAAAAGCTCCAACTGGATCATCAATCTTAGCTTTCTTTTCGATAAATTCAATTCCAAAAACTAATGCACTAGCAGAAATTGCCCCTATCGCTACAGCTCCAAATGGTGAAACTACCGCACACCCAGCTGTAATTCCTACTAAACCAGCCAGCGAACCATTTAGCGTCATAGAAATATCTGGTTTCCCATATTTTGTCCATGTAATCACCATAGCAACTAATGTAGCCGTTACTGCAGATAAATTTGTATTTAAAAAGATTGTCCCAATAAGAGCTAATGTTTCATCACCCGTGGCAGAGACTGTTGAAGCTCCATTAAATCCAAACCAAGCAAACCAAAGAATGAAAACGCCTAATGCTCCTAATGTTAAACTATGGCCTGGAATAGCTTTTGCTTTTCCATCTTTATCGTATTTTCCAATTCTAGCCCCAACAAGCTTTGCTCCGATTAAAGCTGTTACTCCGCCAACCATATGAACAGCTGTCGAACCAGCAAAATCGACAAATCCTAATTGAGCTAACCATCCTCCACCCCAGATCCAATGTCCAGAAATAGGATAAACGACAGTAGAAATAACCAATGTGTAAACTAGGTATGCACTAAATTTTGTTCTTTCTGCCATTGAGCCAGAAACAATTGTTGCGGCAGTTGCAGCAAAGACCGTTTGAAACATTAAAAATACATATCCCGGTATAGTGGTATCATAATTGCCTTGTACAAATAAATCCGGTGTTCCAAATAAACCAGCTACACTTGGACCAAACATTACTCCAAAACCAATGATCCAGTACATTAAAGATCCTAATACAAAGTCCATCAAATTTTTCATGATAATATTACCCGCATTTTTTGCTCTAGTAAATCCAGTTTCAACCATCGCAAAACCCGCTTGCATAAAAAATACTAAAACCGTTCCAACAAGAACCCATAACGTATCCACAGATGAAAACATATTCTTACCTCCTTTTTTTATATGTTATAAAACCTAACATTTAAAAAGGCTCAAAACAAGCATTTGAGGTTAACTTGCAAAAAAAATCTAGAAAAGCTTTCAATGTATGTTAGATGATATAACATTCATTGAAAGCTTTTTATTTTTATTCTTCATTTAATTTATAATTGTATAAAGCGCCAATAATATTTCCATTGTTCCCAAACTTGCTTTTCATTATTTTAGGTACAATAAATAACCCTTCACCTAACTCCTCTTCATATACTTTCCTTACGTTTTCTTTAATCAGTTGAATCAAGAGTGGATTTTCACTGATTCCACCGCTTATAATAATTCTTTCTGGATCTAAAATAGTTTGTAAATTGAACAATTGAATAGCTAACGTATAGCAGTAGTCATTCAAACAAGATTCGACTTTTTTATTTCCATCTTCAATTAGTTCAAACATTTTAAAACCATTCATGGATTCTAATGGTAGTTCGCACTGAAAAGCTATTTTTTGAAACAAATGCTTTATCCCATTTTGATACCCAAACATGTAGGATGCATCCTTACTTCTAGCCGTATTCGTTTTAATAAATGAAAATTCTCCAGCAGAATAGTGCTGACCTTTCAACACTGCACCGTTTACTACTATTCCTCCGCCGATACCCGTTCCAAGATTTAGCATGACACCATGTTGAATTCCTTTTAAATTTCCTTTCCATAATTCTCCAAGGGTTGCCGCTTTGCCATCATTTTCTACATGAATCGTTGTTTGACATCTCGTTTCCAACATCTCAATCATATTCATTTTCTTAATGTAATTTAATGATCCACCATGAACAGCATATCCAGTTTTGGAATGAATAATTCCCGGCATGCTAATGGCCATACCTTCAATTTGATGAGCATGTTCATCATAAATATCTCCCATCATATCTAGGAAATGCGTTAACGATTGCATAGGAGTTTTTCTGGTCTTAATTTCCCCTAATTCACCTTGAGCATTAATCAATCCATAATTCGTTTCTGTTCCTCCAATATCAATGCCTAGATAATACATTATTTTCGCCCCCTTCATCATTTCTTCTCTGTTTTTACTACCCTTAGTTTACCACTATTTAGTAATGAGTAAAACGGTTACAGGATATCCGTTTTTTCATTTCTAAATTTTTATTGCGGTTTTTATCAAAATGAATGCCGTTGTTTATTTCAGCTTACAATTGTTATGTAATACTATTCTAGCTTTTTGTTACACAACTAACATCCTATCTGCTCATTATCTATGCTATACTTTTTAAGTATGCAAATGCAAGACGATTTATGGGGGTAAACTATTGAAAAAGAAAGTATTAACAGGAATTATGGCTTCGGTGATGTTCGCTAGCCCGTTTTTGCCAACTGTTGTTCAAGCGGATACGTTGGAAGAAATGGAACAACAAAAAAACGAACTTGAATCACAATCATCAGAGCTTAATAATAGAATCAAAGAACAAGACGAAACCTTAAACGACTTAGAAACAGAAAAAGGTCATTTAGAATCAGACATCACTATACTGCAAGCTCAAATAGACGAAACTGTAATGAAATTACATGATCAAGAACAAAAATTAGAAGAGTCTAAAGCAAAAGTTGAACAATTAAAAAATGAAATTGAAGCTTTAAAAGAACTAATTGCTCAACGGACAGGCAAACTTGAAAACCAAGCACGTTCTGTACAAACGGATGGCAGTACTTCTAATTTAATAGGCCTTATTGTAACTGCTGAAAGTTTTTCAGACCTAGTAGGCCGTATAGGTATTGTTAATCAACTTGTTACTGCTAATAAAACTATTGTTACTGAACAATCCGCGGACCAAACATCTTTGGAAACTAATGAAGTAAAAGCAGAAGCTGAAAAAGTTGCCATTGAAGAAACTAAAAATGCTATTGAATTATCAAAAAATAACCTAGTCGCTCAAAAAGCTGAAATGGATGATAAAATCGTCCAAGTTGCTATTCAATACGATATGACAGAAGATGAAAAAAATACATTTGTTAAAGAACAGCAAGTAATTGCTACCCAAACAAGTACTTTATCTGAAGAAATGCAGGTAGAACGTCAGCGTATTATTGAGGAAGAACAAGCAAGACAGTTAGCCATTCAAAAGGCTGCTGAAGAAGAAGCTAAAAAGGCTGCAGCTGAGGAAGAAGCTAGATTAACTGCCGTTGCGGCTCAAGAAAAAGCTGAACGAGAAAAAGCAGAGCAAGAGGCAACTTCTAAAAAAGTTGCCGAACAAAAGACAACAATTGCCAGCTCTTCTCCTGATAAATCAACAAATGCTAGTAAACCGAGCAGTTCATCAAACAATTCTAGTAATTCAAAAGCTTCAAGTAACTCTAGTACGTCAAAAAAACCGACCATTACACCCAAACCACAACCTAAACCAGAACCAGAATCAAAACCATCATCTAATTCAGGTTTTATTCATCCTAGTGGCGGGTATTCAACCTCACCTTATGGTTACCGTGTACACCCGATTACCGGCGTATATAAATTACATGGGGGAATTGATTTTGGCGGTGGTGGAGCAATTGTAGCCGCTCAAAGTGGTACAGTTGTCATTGCAGGATATCATTCATCATGGGGCTACTATGTAAAAATCGACCATGGAAATGGTATGCAAACTCTTTATGCTCACATGGTTGCAGGAAGTTTACTTGTTTCTCCAGGGCAACAGGTCTCTCAAGGCCAACAAATTGGAACAATGGGAACAACGGGATCTTCTACTGGAGTACATTTACATTTTGAAATGTATAAAAACGGAAGCCGTGTTAACCCTGCTTCTTATTTATAAATAGAAAAGTTAAATAAAAAGACAGAAAGTTCAGTTTTACAATGAACTTTCTGTCTTTTTATCTTTTTTATTTCCAATCACTATTGGAGTAGTACTTATTAAGAAAATTTTTTAATAAAGGAAATAAAATCGGTGCTAGGATCAAATAAAATCCGCTATTTCCTACTGCGTGCATGGTATCAAAAGGAATACCCGAAGCATAATAAATCCAAAAATTTTGAATACCAAAAAAAGGAGCTTGAATCAGTGAGATAATGAATCCATATAAATAGCCTGTAAATCCGGCATAAAAAACCATCAGGGCAAAAGGAATTTTTTTAAAGATAGGTTTGATCACTAGTCCAGTAACCAAAACCACTACAAAGAATGAAACGATTTGAGCAATTGTCCAAACACCCATCCCAAGTGTCATATTTGATAAAAGAATGGACAATACAGCTACAATTAGTGCATCACTTATCCCTACTGTTAACGTTAAAATAATTAATATAACGGTTATCGGTTGGACATTTGGCAGGAACTGAAGCAATTGACGGCTAACTTGGCAAAGTGCTGTCAAAAAGGCAAGTAAAGTTATTCTTTGAATGGATAGTTTTCCAGTACTTTTATTGCAAAGCATTTAAAAACCACTTCACTTGATCTCCATCTTTTAACTCGTATTCCGCTGCTCCTACAGTTGGCTCCGTATTGTTTACTTCATACATCCAATACTTTCCTGCTTCTTTGTCTTGTTTCATTCCTTCAATAGAAGCAATAAATCCATCTTCTTCAACTACTTCATATTCCTTTTTTAGGGCTTCTAAGACCGTTGTGCCCTCGGATACTTCTAATTTTTTTGTAGCTGTAGCAACTTCTTTTCCGTCTTGTTCTAATGCAATATCAATAGAAAGAGTTTCTTTTGTCTGATCGTCCACTAATGAAGTGCTTTTTGCAGCAGAAGAGTCTGATTCTTGCCTAGTCGTTTCTCCACAGGCTACTAAACTAAGAGCTGTTAATCCTATAAGTACTAATTTAAATGTTTTCATCTTATTTATTCCTCCAATTATTGAATAACTCTGCTCATTTATTCTTTTTAACTCAAATCTTCTTTTTTTAATTCAGGATGACAAATTTTTCCTCCTCTTTCATATAAAATTTCTTTTGCGCTATAGTGATTATTAACAGCTCTGGCAACAGCGAAAAAATAATCAGATAATCGATTCATATCGATTGCTGCATATTGGTTTACTGATTTTTCAGAAGCTAAACTCACGATGGATCTTTCTGCTCTTCTAACAACTGTTCGTGCCATATGTAAAAGACTAGCTATTGGATGTCCCCTTGGCAACACAAATGATAAAATCTCAGGAGATTTATCAGAGTAACTATCAATACTCTTTTCTAAGTTTTGTACCATCTCTTTCGTTACTTTATAGGTTCCTTTTCCATGAGGAGTAGCTAAGTCTGTTCCGCAATCAAACAGATTTTGTTGCATCTGCTTAAAACCACTATATATCAGATTTATTCGTTTTTCAACCACAACATGTAGTGTTTTAAAAAAAGATTGAGTCGTTAAACTCAATCTTTTTTCTACTATTTACTTAATGGGTTTATTCATAATTTCTTTATAACGGTGTTCCAAAAATTTGAACAATATAAAGATTGGTACCATCATAATGAACTCCAATTCCTACTTCTTCAAAATCATTTTTTATCATATTTTCATAATGTCCTGGACTATCTTTTAATCCTTTAAACAACCATTCAGTCATTTCTTTTTCCGATAGGTAATTAGTTCCCATTGCTAAATTTTCTCCCGCTAATCGGTAAGAATAGTTAACTTCCGGCTCTTCTAATACGGTAAAAGTAGCTTTTCCATCTGGACGTGTATGAGAAAACGATTCTTCTGTTTCAATTGCTCGTATATTAGCTGCTTTTTTTAATTGATCATTTGAACTTACTGGTGCAACACCCACTTCACTTCTTAAATCATTTAATAACTCTAACATCCGTTTCTCCACAACTGCAACGTCAATTTCATCGTTTTCTGTTAAATCATTCTTGCTTGTTGAATCCACACTCGTTGATTGTTCTTGTTCACTAATATCTGGGGACTCTTCTACAAGTACTAATGGATTATCTTTCAATTTATTCTCCATTAGAGAGATAGTATCACTAATTTTTGTACCTTCTAAAATAGTCGAACTGCCAAGCCAGTAGCCAAAACCAATCAATATGATCAATAGTAAACTATATGAGAAAAATTTTCTCATTCCATCAAACCTTTCCTTTTGTTCTCATTCACTTACTGCTTGTAGTATACCAAAAATGATTGAGTACACCTATACGTTAAAAGGAAAACGATTGTTTTATTCTCATATTGAAACTTAGTCAACTTGCTTTTTTATCTATCTAAGTTCCTCTATCAATTTATCCATTGTTTTCATTATAGATTTTCCTATCCACCAATCTATTTTGAAAATTCCAGATTCACTGCCTGATACGATTATAATCACTTCGACTTGTGCATTTTCTAATGGGTGTATATGTAGGGTCAAACTTGCTACGCTGTCATTCCTGAAAAAATATTTTTCAAAAACGGTTAAATAGCCTTTTCCATATTCAAAATTAAATTCGTATGTAGTCGATTGTTCATAATTATCAACAGTTAAATTTTGTTTAAAATATTCCAAAACATCAGAACTATCCCCATTCAATATAACTTGTTTTTCTTTCATCTCGCCCACCCTTTAAATTTGTTTAGTTAACTTTATTATGCTGAACTTTCTATCTTTACACAAGATAAATGGTATACTTTTTTAGAGACTAGGTAAAACAATTATTTTATTAAAGGGGGCTACTCATTTGAAACGATATCAAACACTTTTATTTGATGTAGATGATACACTGCTTGATTTTAAAGCAGCTGAAAATTATGCATTACAAAAATTATTTAATGAACACGACGTTGTTTTAACGGATGATATTAAGCATTTTTATCAAGAAATGAACCAAAAATTATGGTCTTCTTTTGAAAAGGGAGAAATTAAACGGGAAGAATTATTGCATACTCGTTTTTCGATTTTATTTGAAAAAGTGGGATTAACTTTAGATGGGGTTCATTTAGATAACTTATACAGACAATCTTTAGAAGAAAGTGCCGTATTGATTGATGGCGCGAAATCTTTACTTCAGAAATTAGCCAAACAGTATGACCTTTATGTGGTAACGAATGGTGTTGCACGTACACAGTTCATTCGTCTAAACAACTCAGAACTGACCACTTTCTTCAAAGATATCTTTGTTTCTGAAGAAGTTGGCTATCAAAAACCGATGAAAGAATTTTTTAATCATGTTTTTGAAAAAATCCCTCACCATACTGCGGATAAGACATTAATTATTGGAGATTCTTTATCTTCTGACATTCAAGGTGGAATCAATGCTGGAATCGATACATGTTGGTTTAATCCTAAAGTACCTATAAATGTAACACATATTCCAACTTATGAGATTCACCGACTACAAACATTAGAAGATATGCTTTTAACACCTAATTCTACAAAGGAAACACCTAATACACATTCTGTATTAACTTTCTAGACAGTTAAAAAGGATTTGAGATTTCCATTTCTATCCTTTTTTATTTTTGTTTCCAATTATTTTATAAAAAGAATGACACATTAACTTTTTTCACAAAATTGACCTATACCATTTTCAAAATCATTGATTTAGCAACGTTTCAAAGCATTCTTATGCTATAATTCAATTGCATTCTCTAGTAGTTAAGTGCTACACTAATGAATGTAAGAACTAAATTACTTATCCATTTCATACTCAAAAGGAGATTTTTTTATGTCACTAAAAGAGATCATTACCGATTCAACCCGTGTTTTTGAAGGGAAAGAAGTTCCTGAAAAATACTTGTTTGATGAATATGTAGGTCGCGCTGAGAGCGTTTATGGCGTTGCATTGCCTAAAACTAAAGCTGAAGTTATTGCGTTAGTTAAATTTGCTAATCAAGAGAATTTATCTATTATTGCTCGTGGAGCAGGTACCGGTTTATCTGGTGCAACCGCTCCAGTTCAAAATGAATTGATTATTGATTTGCATCTAATGAACCAAATCATTGATTTAGATTTAGAAACACTAACTTTAACGGTTGAACCTGGCGTACTGCTTAATGAAATCCAAGAATACGTCGAAAGTAAAAGTTTCTTTTATCCACCTGATCCGGGCTCAAAAAATTCTTCTATCGGCGGAAATATTGCTACTAATGCTGGCGGCATGCGCGCAGTTAAGTATGGTGTAACAAGAGATTACGTTCGTCAACTAGATGTTGTTTTAGCAACTGGTGAAGAATTAACTTTAGGCAGTGTAAATATCAAAAATAGTTCTGGTTATGATTTAAAAGATTTATTTATTGGATCTGAAGGAACACTTGGGATTACTACTCAAATCAAGTTAAAGGTCATTCCATTGCCTAAAGCTAGTTTATCCCTTATTGTCGCTTTTCCTACTCTTAAAGAGTCGACTGATGCTGTTTTATCCATTCTGCAAAACGGAGTTGATCCAACTGCTCTTGAATTTTTTGAAAGAGAAACGATTCAATTGAGTGAAAAAGAAAATGGTGTGCTTTTTCCTAGTCAACAAGGAGAATCGTATCTATTAACAACATTAGATGGCGATAGCATAGAAGCAATTATGAGTCGCGTTCAATTACTTGAAAAAAGTGTTCAGCCTCACAATGTGTTAGAGATCATTATCCTAGAAACTCCTGAACTAGAGAAAACGGCATGGGCATTACGTGATTCTTTGTTAACAGCAGTAGTAAATTACACTGAACAAGTAACGATGGATGAAACGGTTCCTATTAATCAGCTTTCTACGCTATACCAATATACGAAACAATTGGAAGCAGAAAGCGGCTTAAGTATGATCAGTTTTGGCCATGCAGGTGATGGAAATCTTCATACTTGTGTTGCGCGTGGAACAATAGAAGATCAACAAGAGTGGGAAACAAAACGTGATGATGTATTAACTAAAATGTACGCAAAAATTAAAGAGCTTGGTGGACTCCCTTCTGCAGAACATGGTATCGGAATTATCAAAAAACCTTATCTTGCTAAAATGACTGATCCAAATTATTTAACTTACATGCGTAAAATCAAACAAGTTTTTGATCCAGACGGTCGTTTGAACCCAACAAAAGTGATGTAAATCATAGTATAAAAAATGTTTAGATCCATATAGCTATAAACCATTAAGTTTGGTTTTAAAACAAAACACCCCAACCTCGTAATTTTACGAAGTTGGGGTGTTTGCATTCTATTCTTGTGTATACTTAACAATCAGCTGTCTTGCAGCTTTCACTTCATCTAGGCGTTTTACAAATGTTGTATGCGGTGCGGTCAACACTAATTCTGGTGTTTCTTCTACTTCTTTAGCAATTTGGATCAATGCGTCTGCAAATTTATCTAACGTCTCTTTTGTTTCCGTTTCCGTTGGTTCAATCATTAATGCTTCCTCCACGATCAAAGGGAAATAAACCGTTGGAGCGTAATAGCCAAAGTCGAGAATCCGTTTTGCAATATTAGTCGTTGGAACCCCAAGTTTTTTCTGTCTTGACCCGGATAAAACAAATTCATGTTTGCTGTATTGAGTATAAGGTGTGTCGTAATAAGGTTCTAATTTCTTACGCAAATAATTGGCATGCAATACGGCACTTTCGGATACTTGTCTTAATCCTTCAGGCCCCATTGTGCGTATATACGTATATGCACGAACATTGACCCCAAAGTTTCCATAATAGCCTTTTACTCGACCAATAGAATCAGGATAGTCCGTATTTAAGACGTACTGGTCTTCTTGTTTTTCAATTCGTGGGACAGGTAAATAAGGAATCAAAAATTCCTTGACCCCTACTGGACCAGAACCTGGACCTCCTCCTCCATGTGGAGTACTAAAGGATTTATGTAAATTCAAATGAACGATATCAAAACCCATCATTCCCGGAGTTGTCTGACCTAAAATAGCGTTCAAATTTGCTCCATCATAATAAACAAGTCCACCCGCTTGATGAACGATTTCAGCCATCTCTATAATGTCTTTTTCAAAGATACCTAGTGTATTCGGATTGGTCAACATCAAACCAGCAGTATCGTCGCCAACTTGTTTCTTTAATGCGACTAAGTCCACTGTTCCATTCGAATTAGAAGGGATTTCTACAACATCAAAACCGGCGGCATGAGCACTAGCAGGATTTGTTCCATGAGCAGAATCTGGAACTAAAACCTTCGTTCTAGTTGTTCTATCACCATTTTTAGAGTGATAGCCCTTCATCATCATCAACCCCGTCCATTCCCCTTGAGCACCAGCAGCTGGTTGCAAAGTAATGGCATCCATGCCGGATATAACTTGCAAGTCTTCTTGTAACTCATAAAGTAATTGAAAAGCCCCTTGAACAGTTTCAATTGGTTGAAATGGGTGGATCGCTGCGAATCCGTCATAACGAGCGACATCTTCATTAATTTTTGGATTGTATTTCATCGTACATGAACCAAGTGGGTAAAAGCCATTGTCCACACCAAAGTTCTTCGTTGATAAAGACGTATAATGCCTCATCAATTGAGGTTCTGATACTTCTGGCAAGTCAGCTGGCTCTTGGCGAACCAAGTGTTCCGGAAACTTAGCCGTCAAATCAATTGAAGGAACATCGCTTTCAGGAAGGCTAAAAGCAGTACGTCCGGGTTGACTTATTTCAAAAATCAATTCATTGTATTCAGTCATTTAGTCATCCCCTCCAGTACTTCAATAAATTGATCAATTTCCTCTTTTGTACGTTGTTCCGTAACGGCTATTAAAACCTCATTCTCCCAGCCATAATCAGGCTCTAGATCATATCCCCCAATAAATCCTTTTTGAAGCAACTCCTGATTGATTTCTTCAATTGGTTTATCTAGTTGAACAATAAATTCATTAAAAAAGGCTGCTTTATTCTTGATTGAAAAACCTTTACTCTCCAATTGTTTCGCCATGTAAGAAGCTTTTTCAATATTTAGTTGTGCCATCTTCTTTATGCCTTCTTTACCTAAAGCAGACATGAAAACAGATGAAGCTAGAGCATTTAGCGCTTGATTTGAACTCATATAAGAAGTCGCTTTTTCACGACGAATATGCTGTTCGCGTGCTTGAAGAGTTAAAACAAAGCCACGCTTCCCTTCAATATCCGTAGTTTGCCCAACAATACGTCCGGGTATTTTACGCATATATTTCTTCTTAACTGCAAAATAACCGCAATGTGGCCCGCCAAAATTCATGGCTAATCCCATGGGTTGCATGTCCCCCACAACAATATCCGCTCCTAACTTACCAGGTGATTCAAGCAAAGCTAGAGCTAAAGGATTCGCCATAACAATAAGTAAAGCTTTATTTGCTGCTGCCAGTTCTTTTATTGCCGCTAAATCCTCAACTGAGCCAAAAAAATTAGGGTATTGGACAACAACTGCTGCTGTTTCATGATCTAGTTGTTCTGCTAATAAAGATAGATTAGTGCTGTCATTAAGTAAATCAATCTCTTCAACTCGATACTCATGACCATTTGCAACAGTTTGCAAAACTTCTCTTCCTTGAGGGTGAACAGCTTTAGAGATAAGAATCTTAGAACGCTTTGTAGCTCCAATAGCTAACGTAGCAGCTTCTCCAAGTGAAGTAAATCCATCATACAAAGAAGAATTCGCTGCATCCATACCAGTCAATTCACACACCATTGTTTGAAATTCAAATAAAGCTTGCAGTTCTCCTTGGCTGGCTTCTGCTTGATAAGGCGTATAGGCCGTATAAAATTCAGAACGAGAAATCACATGGTCCACTACACTTGGGATATAATGGTCATAAGTTCCTGCTCCTAAAAAGAGACTGTACTCATTTGCAGTAGTATTTTTAGCTGCTAATTTTCTCATCTTTTTTGTTAGCGCTGATTCATGAAGAGCAGATGGAATGTCCAATTTTTCGTTTAAGGTGATATGTTTTGGAATATCTGAAAATAATTCTTCAACAGACTCAATTTCTAAAAAGTCTAACATGTCTTTTTGATCTTGTGCAGTATCAGGCAAGTATCTGAATTCGTTCAATCGCTTATGCCTCCTCTTCAATTGCCAGTTCTGCAACGTAGGCTTGGTAGTTTTCTTCACTTAGTAGTCCTTCTAATTCAATTGGATTTTCTAATTGGATCTCAGCAAACCAACCTTCTTCAAAAGGAGAAGCATTTACTAATTCTGGAGCATCTTCCAATTCTTCATTAACTGCTAGAATAATTCCTGTAACCGGCGCAAAAATCTCTGAAGCCGATTTGATGGATTCTACCGTACCCATTTCACTACCAATAGAGACTTCTGCGTCCACTTCTGGTACTTCTACATAGACAACGTCTCCCAGTTGTTTAACAGCATAATCTGTAATCCCAACACGTACTGCATCTTCCCCTAATGGTAATATCCATTCATGTTCCTTGCTGTATAATCTATTCTCTGTCATGGTTAAAACACCCCTTATCTTTCATTCTTTTTTATTCGATTTCTCTCTTATAAAACGGTAGTTGCACAATTACAGCATCCACCAATTTATTACGGATCTCAATCTTCACCTTTGTCCCAACTTCATTTCCGTTTGTAGACAATAAAGCTAATGCAATACTATTGCCAAGTGTTGGTGATTTGGTTCCCGAAGTGATTACCCCAATTTCCGAACCAGCTTCATCAAACACTTTGTATCCATGTCGTGCAATTCCTTTTCCTATGAGTTCAAGACCTTTTATTTTCTTATCCACTCCATTTTTTAGTTGAGCTGTTAAAGCAGCCTTACCAATAAAATCAGCTTCTTTTTTAGTCTTAACGGCAAATCCAATTCCTCCTTGAAGAGGGGAAATCTCATCTGATAATTCATTGCCATATAAAGATAAACTCGCTTCTAAACGCAAAGTGTCACGAGCACCTAATCCACAAGTCTGTAAACCATCTTCCATCCCGGCTTCTACTATAAGGTGCCATAATTTTTCAGTTTCATCGGCTTCCAAATACACTTCAAAACCATCTTCTCCAGTGTACCCCGTGCGAGAAATCAGTACCGACGTAATATCTTTTAAAGCAACATGCTGAAAAAAATGGAATGGTTTAAGTTTACTTAAATCATCATCTGCTAGTTTTTGCAAAATTCGCTCAGCATATGGTCCTTGAAGTGCAATCAACCCAATATCTTCAGACCTATTTTCCAAGATAACATCTTCGACCAATTTTTTTTTCATCCATTGAAAAACTTTTTCTGTGTTCGAAGCATTAGGAGTTACTAAGTATCCTAGTTTATCTAATTTAAAAATAATTAAATCATCAATTGTACCACCATTTTCATACACCATGGCGTTGTATTGGGCTTGACCAACTGTGAGTTTTGAAACATCATTCGTTAATAAATGATTTAGAAACCCTTCGGATCCTGTTCCTTTTACGAGGATCTCCCCCATATGTGAGACGTCAAATAAACCAGCTTTTTCACGTACGTTTTTATGTTCATCTGTTATACTGGAAAATTGAATCGGTAAAGCCCAACCTCCAAAATTCATTAATTTAATATCATTCTCTTTATAATAATTGAATAAAGGTGTTCTTTTCAATTCTTTTCCCATTTTATCTCCCTCATTCTATTATATTATGCCGCACTTAATTTTATTGTTGTTCACTTTTAATTGTCCTAATAAATTAAATTTACCATTTTAACGAACAATTTAATAGTCTACAATCAAAATTGTTAAGAAAAAAGTTTTTTTCATCTAGTTAACTGTAGGCAAAATGATTGCTTTTTAAGATCATTTCACTTAAGCTTTTGATTGAAAACGTTTACGTTTATTAGATAGTATACTACTATTCAATGAAATTGAGAAGGAGGGTTACACATGATTACGTTATATTCATCTGCTAGTTGTACCTCTTGTCGCAAAGCCCGATCATGGTTAGAAGAACATGACATTCCATTTACTGAAAAGAATGTATTCACTGAAAAGATAACTGATGAAGAATTGAGAGCAATTTTGCAACTAACGGAAAATGGAACAAATGAAATCATCTCGCAACGTTCTCAAGCTTTCAGAGAATTGAATATCAACATAGAAGAAATGCCCTTAGGAAGAGTGTTGAAACTCATTCAGCAACATCCGGGTATAATGCGGCGTCCTATTCTTGTCGATAATAAACGGTTACTCGTCGGTTATAACGAAGAAGACATCCGTTGTTTTTTGCCTAGAGACATCAGAAAACTGGAACTATCAAAATTACACGATCAATTACCAGTTAATTTCTAATGACCATAAACCAAATTATTAAAATTATTTGGTTTATTATTGCTCTTAGTGGATAAGTTTATGCGTAAATTCGCAGCACTTATCCACTTTTTCTATTTCTTATTCGTTTTTACATGATTCGTTATCCAAGAAAAAATTCTCTTCACTATTTAAAGTGAAAAGAATTTTTTTTTAAAGATCAAATAAAGTATTAAAAATCTCAGACATAACAGGATGTGTTACGACTTGATCTCTCAAATAAGTGTAAGGAATATGATTATCCATTGCCATCTTAACTTGATTGACCAATTCATGAGCTTGATCACCGAAAAGAGTGACTCCTAAAATCTCATCTGTTTCCTTATTTACAACAGCTTTATACAATCCTCTAGTATCATTAATAACATCTGAGCGAGTTGTTCCGCTAACGGGAGCAGTGTTGGTAATCACTTGGTACCCTTGCTCTTTTGCTTCTGCTTCGGTTAAACCAACTCGAGCAAATGACGGCTCTATAAAAATAGAATAAGGGACATGCTGGCGTTCTGAGCGTTTACGATTGCCTTTGCCTAATACATAATCAGCAATTAACTTAGCATCATTAATCGTGATGTACGTAAATTGATAACCTCCCTTAACATCTCCTAAAGCAAAAACATGTTCAACAGCGGTTTCCAAATAATCATTCACTTCGATTCCGCCTTTTTCATCAACAACAATCTCTGTATTCTCCAAATTTAAATAAGCAGTATTGGGTTTGCGACCGGTAGCGACTAAAACAGCATCAAATAAAAATTCCTTATTGTCCTCTGTTTCAAGCTTAACTTGGTCTTTCTCATTTGAAACTTTATTCGTTCTTGCATTTAGCTGAATCGTGATCTCTTTGTCTTCCAGAACTTGTTGAACAGCTTCTGCTACTTCTCGCTCTTCTTTTGGCATGAATTGTTCGCCCGTTTCAAAAAGAGTGACCTTTGAACCAAACATTTCATAAATAGAAGCAAATTCTAATCCGATATTCCCTGCACCAATAATGCCTAAAGATTTAGGTACTTCAGGCAGTGACTGAAGTTCTGTACTATTGTAGATTCCTTTTGTTTCTTTTAATCCTTCAATTGGTGGATAATTACTTTCTGAACCAGTACCAATGAAAATATATTCTGCTTCAAGTTCTTCCGTTTGATCGCCTAAATCGACGATTATGACATGGTTTGATTTAAATGAACCTGTCCCAGTATACAAATCAACCTGTTCACTTTTTTGCATACTTGTAAATTCCGTATTTCGATTTCTTTGAGTTACCTCATTTTTGCGCTTTAATGCCGTAGCATAATCTATTTGTTCCCTTGCATCGTGTTCTAAGATCTTAGTAGGGATACAACCGATGTTGACACAAGAACCGCCATACATCAATTCATTTTTTTCAATCAATGCTACTTTCCATTTATTCGCTGTTAACTTAGTTGCTAAGGTACGAGCACCTTGACCAAATCCAATAATAATCGCATCATACTTTTTCAAAATAACACCGTTCCTTTCTAAATTAAATTGGAATCGTTTTACCATATACAATTTCAGTATAACACTTCAATGCTGCAAGAAAGAATGATTTGTTTATAAACTTTCTCTGCATTATTTCTTAGGTTGTGTTTGAAAACTGAGGATGAACCTGATTTTTGGTATATCTGGAGTAATAAAAGAAAATAGGAGTGATCAGGATGAGCATTGAACGTTATTAAATGTCTGCCTAAAGATTGCTAAGATCAAGGAAACGGTTTATATCCGCTTTTATTTATGGCGCGATACGGGTTTACTAGAAGCGCATTTAGTCAGCAAGTATCACCTAACGCAGACCTTTCTAGTAGATTCTTTTGGCATTGTACCTTAAATTCGGTCAATTCATTGGGATTCTGTTCTTAATTGCTCAAACTGAAGCCAATTACGCCTACTCAAATAGAAAGCGGATTTGAGTTAATCGAATTAAGCCTTATTGTATCTACTTAAATGAAAAACTACTCCGAGTTAGTTGAATGAAGCCTTATTGCGCCTACTCAAACGGAAAACTACTCTGAGTTAATCGAATTAAGCTTTATTGCGCCTACTCAAATGAGATTCTACATTAAGTCGACATTCTTTTTCCTTCTCACTATCGAATCGAACCATTTTCGAATCAGTATCGGCCTATCGCAACATTTTATTTAGCCTTTGTTTATCTAACGGCGGCTTCCCTCTTGACAAACTAGTTTTAAAACACGCCTAAGATGAAATAATAAAAGACTTCTATTTGACTTTTTTTTATTTATTTCTCTTTTGTAAACATCCGTTATAAATGGTATCCTTAAAAAAAAGGACTTAGAGGCAGGTTATTTTACTTATGACAAACAATCTTGATCTTTCTAATCGAATCAATCAAAATTATCCGCTACTATCAAAAAAAGAAAAACACGTAGCCGCATTTATATTGGAAAATAAAAATGATGTGGAGTCTTGGAATATTAAAGATCTTTCACGTTTAACAGAGACTTCCAATGCTACTATTTCTCGTTTTTGTTCAAAATTACATTATCGAAATTTTAGTGAATTTAAAACATTTGTAACTCAAGAATTAGGTGAGAACCCATTGCCCTTACAAGTGCCTGTTAAAATTGCCAGCTATTACACACAATTGATCAACTCTGCATCTCAATTGATTGAAACACAACAGATTACTGATTTTGTGGAAGCAATTCATCTTTCCAATAAGATTTTAATTTGTGGAGTGGGAAATTCCGGATTAAGTGCTATGGAATTGAAGTATCGGTTAGTTAGAATGGGCTTGATCGTTGACGTCGTAACCGATCCCCATATGATGTTAATGGACGCCGTATTGTTAAAAAAATATGATTTGATGATCGCTATTTCGAATTATGGACAAACACAAGCTGTCATTGATGCCTGTACTATAGCAAAAAAAGAACATGCTACCGTTTTTGTCATTACCAATCAAAACCACACACCTTTAACAGAAATTGCCGATCAAGTACTGTTTGCTTCAGGTCGAACGTCCATTCCAGATGACCAATTTATCAACAGCCAATTGCCGATTCATTTTATTTTAGATGTATTGTGCTATGTCTTGCTAGAAAATAAATCTTATAAAAATAAACGCAAAAAAACGTTATCTGCCTTAGATTCACATTAAATCAAAAAAAGCTAGTAAGAAAGTGGAGTAATCCCACTTTCTTACTAGCTTTTTACGTTACTTTACTTCTTTCATTTTCCCAACAAATTCAGCCGTAATCAACTGAGGACGAGTGATTGCACTTCCTACTACGATAGAATGAACACCAAGCTCTTTACATCTTTTAGCTTTATTAGGTGTATCTATGTGACCTTCAGCAATTACAGGAACTTTCACGGATTTTAAAATAATTTTTAAGCGTTCAAAATCATTATCCGCAATATTGTCACCTTTTGATTCTTTAGTATATCCCATTAAGGTAGTAGAGACACAATCAAAGCCTAATCGTTCTGCTTCAATCGCTTCATCAATAGTTGCTGTATCAGCCATTAACAAAATTGACGGGTATTTCGCACGAATGGATTGAACAAATGACTCAAGTGTTTCTCCATTTGGTCTAACACGACTTGTAGCATCTAAAGCAATCATGTCACATTTAGATTCAGCTAATTCATCAATTTCTTTCATCGTTGCCGTAATAAAAACTTCTGAGTCATCATAATCTCTTTTTACAATTCCGATAACTGGCAATTCAGTGTTTTTCTTGATCTCAATAATATCTTCTTTTGAATTCGAACGAATGCCTTTTGCTCCGCCTTCTTCAGCAGCAACTGCCATTCTTCCCATAATATATGAGCTATGCAAAGGTTCATTATCCAACGCTTGGCAAGAAACAATTAATTCTGATTTTACTTTATCTAACATATTCATTTTATTCGTCTCCTAACATTTCTTCAATTTCATTTTTTATAACCGATACTTGTGGACCATAAACGACCTGAATACCATTTCCTCTTTTAATCAGTCCTTGGCTTCCAGTTTCTTTTAATAGTTCTTCATTAACTAAAGTCTCGTCTTTAACTGTAACACGTAATCTTGTTGCACAGTTGTCAACATTCACTAAATTTTCTTCGCCACCAAGACCATTAATAATATCTAGTGCACGACCTTCTACTTTAGTTTTATTGCCAGCTACTTCTATTTTATCTGTTCTACCAGGTGTTTGGAAGTTGAATTTCTTAATTAAGAATGTGAAGGTGAAGTAATATAAGAAGAACCAAACTA
Source organism: Carnobacterium sp. (assembly GCF_040274425.1). NCBI lineage: Bacteria > Bacillati > Bacillota > Bacilli > Lactobacillales > Carnobacteriaceae > Carnobacterium > Carnobacterium sp. The sequence continues at coordinate 57,226 of NZ_JBEMBC010000001.1, read as the reverse complement.
CTCCGATAACTAAAACCATAATCCAGTTTGTTCGTTCATTTCCTTGCAAGACTCCAAATAAGATAAAGTCAATAAATCCACCTGAGAAAGTTTGCCCAATTGTGATTTCAAAGATGTGCGCTAACATAAATGCAAGTCCGTCGAACACTGCATGTACCACATACAACGCAGGTGCTATAAATAAGAATGAAAATTCAAGCGGTTCTGTGATTCCTGTTAAAAAGGATGTTAAAGCAGCTGACAACATCAACCCTCCAACTACTTTTTTATTTTCTGGTTTTGCTGTTCTATAGATAGCAAATGCTGCACCAACTAAACCAAACATCATTGTGATAAAACGTCCTGACATAAAACGTGCTGTTCCACTAAAGAATTCTTGAGTTGCTGGATCAGCTAATTGTGCGAAGAAAATATTTTGCGTTCCTTGAACAAGTTCTCCACCAATTTCCATTGTTCCTCCAACAGCTGTTTGCCAAAAAGGAAGATAAAAAATGTGATGTAATCCAACAGGCCCAAGCATGCGTAGGATAAATCCGTATAAGAATGTTCCTAAGTAACCAGTAGCGTTAACCACATCTCCAACATTTGTAATCAACCCTTGGAATACAGGCCATACAAAGTACATAATAGATCCTAAAATAATTGCCGAAAATGATGTAATGATTGGAACAAAGCGCGAACCACCAAAGAATCCAAGATACGTTGGCAATTCAATTTTATTAAAGCGATTGTGTAAATAACTTGCCAAAATCCCAACAATAATCCCACCAAATACTCCGGTTTCAAGTGTTTGAATACCTAGTGTGCTTCCTTGACCAACAGCGGCAAGATTATCTACAGCTAATGATCCAGTAATCGTCAAAATAGCATTTATTGTTGAATGCATGACCAAGTAGCCAATAAGTGCTGCTAATGCTGCCGTTCCTTTATCTGATTTTGCTAAACCGATGGCTACTCCTACCGCAAATATAACGGGTAAATTACTAAAAACAATGTTCCCAGCGCTACTCATAATTGTAAAGATTGCTTGTAACCAAGCTACATCTAAAACAGGATAAGCACTAACTGTATTAGGATTAGATAATGATCCTCCAATTCCTAAAAGTAATCCTGCAGCAGGTAAAATTGCGATTGGCAGCATAAAGGATTTTCCAAATTGCTGTGCTTTCTCAAAAAACGTTTTCATTTCCTCATTCTCCTCTTCTCTTTTTGATTTACTGTTAGTTTATACTATGAAAACATTTCCGTCAACCTTAATTTAAAGAAAATATTTTCATAGAGGTAGAGAGTCCTTTTTATCATTATCGAAATAACAAAAAAAGATTGAACACTTTTAAATTTCACATCAGTGTTCAACCTCTTATTTATTTACTTTTCATTCGGATGTTTCTCTTTTTCTTCGTATTCCTGATCGTTATCTCTGCCATAATATTCCTCATTGTATTCTTGCTCTTCTTCTGGATCTTCAGTTTCATTTTTGCCTTTTTCTTCTTTTTCTTCTTTTTGTTCTTCTTTTGCTTCTTTTTCTTTTGCTTCTTGCTCTTCTTTTTGGGCTAGTTTTTCATCGTCGTAAATAAAGACATTATGGAAAATTTTTAAAATTGGTCGTGCGGTTAGAAAAAATCCACCTATTAAATAAAGATAAGTTCCATAAATATCTGGGATAGGGGTTAACGTTGCTAAACTTCCAATCATATAAAAGATACCTGTCAAGATATCATTTGTTAATGAAATAAGAGTATAGCGATTCTGAAAATACAGACGGAATCGTCCAGTCTTAATCTCAATATCTTCTTCTTTGTCAGGAATAACATCATGTTTTTTCCGCTCTATCTTTGGCATGTTGACTTACCCTCACTTTTTCATATACGTATAATAGGTAGTATACAAAATTCCGTATCACCTTTCAAAATAAACGAATCAGTAACCATTGTCATTAAAAAATGCCTACTGAATAATGAGAACTTGCACGTTTTTTATTCTAGCATTAAAATTGAGAAGTTGAGAAATAAACTATTTAAGATGATTTTGGAGGAAATAACATGAATACACAGAAACAAACATCCCGCTTGATATTTTTTACCTTACTCATTTTTTTAAGTGCTTGCGGATCAAACGAAAAACTTGATGAACAGAAAGAATCAGCAGAGGCTGTACTTGCTTCTGAACAAGTCATGCATTTAACTGTAGAAAGCGAATTAGCAACAACAGACAGTGTTTTAGTTGCTGAAAATATTACTTTTGCTGGCGTTAATCAGTTTATTGAAGGTCTCTATCGTTTAGATGAAAATAATGAGCCAATCCCTGCGTTAGCTGAAAGTGAAGACATTTCAGAAGATGGATTAACATATACCTTTCATTTGAGAGATGATGCTAAATGGTCGAATGGAGAACCCGTTACGGCACATGATTTTGTGTTTTCATGGCGTCGGAATGTTGACCCGACTTCTGGTGCAGCCTATGCGTACTTATTTGAAGATATAAAGAATGCTTCCGAGATTATGGCTGAACAACTGCCCCTTGAAGAACTCGGAGTTAAAGCATTAGATGATACAACATTAGAAGTTACTCTTGAAACACCCATTGCTTACTTCCCTTCTCTTATGTCATTTGTTTCGTTCTTCCCACAAAATGAAGCTTTTGTAAGAGAGGCTGGCGATCAATACGGAACAAGCAGCGAAACCACTCTGACAAATGGCCCTTTCTTACTATCTGAATGGGATAATGGACTAGATGAAAGCTGGAATTATGAAAAAAATCCAACTTATTGGGATGCAGAAAATGTTCATTTAACTAAAATCACAAATCAAGTGATCAAAGAAGTGACCACTGGAGTAAGCTTATTTGAAAAAGGCGATGTAGATAATGCCTTACTGTCTGGCGAATACGCCAAACAATTTCAAAAAGATCCTAGTTACACAGTTGAATACTTTTCAAGAACCAATTACTTAGAAATCAATCAAACGGATAACCCCTATTTAAAAAATGAAACCTTCAGAAAAGCACTTGCATTAGCTATTAATCGTAAAGAATTGACTTCTGTCATCTTAAATAATGGTTCTTTACCAATCACTGGATTGGTTCCAGATCACTTTGTTAAAAATCCTGAATCAGGTACTGAATTTGCTGAAGAAGCTGGAGATTTTTATACTTATGATTTGCCCGAAGCCCAAAAGTTAGTAAAAGAAGCTAAAGATGAGCTTGGAGTAGATACGATTGAATTGGAATTACTTGGAGACGATGACGAAACAAGTAAGCGTGTCATGGAATACCTGCAAGGTGAATTACAAAATAATTTAGAAGGTGTAAAAATTACCCTCCTTAATGTTCCCTTCAGCGCTCGTCTAGCTAAAGCTGCAGCAGGTGATTTTGATTTGATTTCTTCTGGTTGGAGCGGATATGTTTCAGATCCTATGATCATGTTAGATGTTTTATACAGTACGTCTTCTTATAACAATGGAGGATATTCAAACAAAGATGTAGATCAATTAATTGATGATGCTAAGGGAATCCATGCAAATGAGGCTAATTTAAGATGGACTGACATGTTGAAAGCTCATCAAATTGCTTTAGACGATGCGGCAATTATTCCCTTGTACCAAAAAGGTGAAGCCATGTTACGAAATCCAAAAATCAAAGGCATAAACATCAATTCAGTAGGCGCTAGGTATAGCTATAAAGATGCATATATTATCGATTAATTTACTCTTTTAGTTTAGTCATATATCTATACAAAAAAGTATGTCTATAATTTTTAGTGTTGATAGATTAATCCAAAATACTCACCAAAAGTTTCTGGAGGAATAGGGTTGTTTGTAGCCTTATATAGATTCAATGAGAATTATAAACCATTAGCGCTTTAGCGATTAGGGTTTGTTTGAAGCTTGAAAGTCTGTAAGACTATAGGCTTACAGGCGGTCTCATGGCTCCACAAGCAAACCCGTCTATTCCAGAAGAAATTTTATTTTGAAGCATCCACACTATTTGTCGTAAAACTAAAAAAAGTTCAACAGCAAGACAAATGCTGTTGAACTTTTTTTATTTTGGTAAGTGGTTCAGGAAGTTTTGAGAAGCGAAACCTTGAACTTCTTCTTCAGTAAATTTTTCAAGTAACGCGAGTATAAAATTTTGAGTCTCTCCAGCATGCGACAACCCTTCAATGTACGTACTGATGCCATCGAAATCAGATCCAAAACCAATATTTTTAACGGCACCTAATTCAACTAACCGCTCAACGTGAGGAACTAAATCTGCTATTGTTACCGGATTATTTTCTCCCTCTTCAATAGTAAATGTCGGATTAAAAATGACATGAATCATTGCATTGCGTTCAATCATTGCTTTGATTTGATCATCATTTAAATTTCGAACATGGCTACATAAAGATAAAACATTAGAATGAGTAGCAATTGGATAGCTCGCATGTTTCATGACATCCCAAAATCCTTGAACACTTAGATGGGAAACATCTGTAAACACTTTCCGCTCATTTAAACGTTTAACGATTTCAAAACCAAACGTTGTTAATCCACCGCCTCTTGGTTCTCCAACTCCATCAGCTGCAAGATTAGCTGGATTCCAAGTTAATCCTACTGACAATATTCCAGCATCCAATAAATATTCCAACTTGTTTAAATCATTGCCAATAGAAGACACACCCTCTAGAGTAAGAAATGACCCTATTTCATTCTCTTTTAACTCATGAATATCCGTCCATTTTTTTATTTGTTTCATTTCGGAATGTTTACCTAGAACATCATTTTGATAAAACGCAATTTGTTCTAAAACCGCTGCAAATTGCTGATCTGATGGCAGACTTGGTTCAATAAAAATAGCAAAAGCCTGAATTTTAACCTTTCCTTCTTTCAAACGATTAAGGTTTACTTCTAATTGATTTGAATCTTTAAAATCTAAGCTACCTTGATTCATTTGCATCTTATAAAGAACATCACAATGCATGTCGATACTATTCAAATGGATTCCTACTTTCCGCTTTTACGCACTCATCTTATATTTTCTCATCATACTTTAACCATAATAAAAGTGCAATAAAAAAAATGATTTTAAACAGCTAAAGTGCCTATCTAAAATCATTAGTATCGATTAATTTATTTCACGAACAGGTTCTTCCACAAAGTAAAGAACTGATCCTCCAATAATAAAGAGAACGATCAATGCAAATACCCCATTTAAAGAATTTCCAGTTAATTGAGAAATGATTCCAACTAAAAGGGGTCCGACAACTGCTGCAAATTTACCAAAAATATTATAAAAACCAAAGAATTCATTTGCATTTTCTTTAGGAATCAACTGACCAAACAATGAACGGCTAAGCGACTGAACCCCACCTTGTGCTGTTCCTACAAGAACTGCCAGTATAATAAAGGTTAATAATGAATCCAATGATAACGCAAAAATACAAATAAACGTATAGGTAGCTATTCCTACATAAATCATTCTTTTATTACCAAATCTACCCGCTAATACTCCATATAAAATAGAAAATGGAAATGCTACAAATTGACAGATCATCATCACAACGATCAAATCATTGGCCATTAGTCCGACATCTGATCCAATAGCAGTTGCCATTTGAAAAATGGTTCCCACTCCATCAATGTAGAAGAAATAAGCAACTAAAAATAAAAAGACGTTCCGATATTGGCGAATATTTCTAATCGTCTCCCACAATCTTAAAAAACTATTTTTAACAACATGTGGTTGTTTTTTTATGTACGTTTTTTGTTCGACATTTTTCCAATAGGGAATGGTGAATATAAACCACCAAAGAGCCGTTGCTGCAAATCCACCTTTAATCAGAGCACTTTGTGAAATAGGAAGAATTTGGGTTAATTGAAAGAAAATAAAAATAACAAATGGAATGGAGCTGCCAATATAACCCCAGCCATATCCTGCACTAGAAACACGGTCCATTCGATTTAAGGTTGTAGAATCAATTAAAGATGCATCGTAAAAAATGTTGGCAGCACCAAAGCCAATCGAAGATACTGAGTAAATAATCAATAATAGCAACCAGTTTTCATCTGGAATAAATGCAAAACTAAAAGTCGCAATAATGCCCAATCCTGTAGCTAAAGAAAACATTGGATTTCGGTAGCCTTTATAATCAGCAATTGCACCTAATATAGGAGCTAACAGCGAAACGACTAAGGTTCCAATTGCATTAGCATACCCTAAATAAGCAGTTGAATTTACAGCACTCACACCTGCTCCTTCAGAAACTGCTTTGAAGAACAGTGGAAAAACAGCTGTAGTGATCATAATCGAATAGGCTGAGTTAGCCCAATCTTGTAAAATCCAACTTTTTTCTATTTTTGTGTATTTAAACCGTTCTTTTTCTATTTCCACTATTCTCACCTCGCTAATTAATTAAATAATTCCCTTAAAACCTTTCCATCAACAACCTGTGAAAATTCCAAGCCCATTGCATGTAAAAAAGTTGGTCCTTCATCAATCAAATGAGCTAATGGTATTCGTGCCTCAGCATTTATACCTGGTCCAGAAATAAATAATGTTGTTTCGTAGTTTTCTTTTTTGGGGCTATACCCATGTGTACCTTTATGAAAAGGAATTGCTTTGTCAGATTTGATTTCTTCCAAAAACGGACCATTGCTATCGCTAATAAAATAATACCCTTTTTTTGCTTCAACTAAAAAGCTGCAAGTCTCATCTGCTCCTAAACGAGCGGCTTCTTCTTGAGTATAAATCGTTTCAATTTGTTCCGAATGCTGCGCTAAAAGTTGGCGTACTTCATCTAGATTTACTTCTGGTTTTGTATAAATATAGCAAGAACCATCTGCTCCCTTAGCTAAGACATCCCACTCTTGGATAAGTCCATCTTTAGTTTCTTTTAGCCAGCCTTGTACTTTGAACAATTGATTTAGTCTAACCACAGTGTGTGTGTCTAATTGGTAATGGTCCCCAAATATTGCTAACACGGTTTCTTCAAAGATACCTTTTTCTTTCATAGCTGTAATGATTTGATTCAAATGATCATCCATGCGTCTAATAGCAGCTCTTGCTTCTTGGGAATCCACACCAAAATGATGTCTTGTACTGTCTAAATCAACTAGATGTATCGCCATTAAATCAGGGTTTTTAGAATGAATCGTGTCTACGATTCCAGCAGTCAAAAAATGATCTAATTCTGGTTGTTTAATACCTTTACGGATTTTTCCAAATTTACGCTCCAAATCTATCATGAATTTGGGTGAAGATGACCATAATGAGATTAGTGCTTGTGACTGCCAAGGACGATTGGCGAAAATTTCAGTCATGTTATACTTGATGGCTTTGTTCCGACCAGTAACCGGCCATAAAAAAGTAGCGATCGTATATCCTGCTTCATGAGCAACATCAAATAAAGTTGGAACTTTTATATCTTTTGCATACCAGTGCCAATCCGGTGACTTTCTTTTTGGTTGTACATATGTATTGTTCGTAATGCCATGTTTATTAGGATATACCCCCGTGATGATTGACGTATGAGCCATATAGGTCAAAGATGGGTAAACCGTTTCTACTTTTTCTACTATTGCACTTCGATTCAATAAATACTTAAATGTTGGAAGCGTTTGGGCATATTCTAAATCTTTTGCACCAAAAGCATCTAAAGAAATCATATATAGACGTTGTTTCTTCATTCATTCTTCCCCCTTGATTAATCTATTATCCCACAAGCACACTTTTTGAGAAAGAGGATCTGTGTTATTTTTAAGTAAAGAATTTTATTTTTTTGTATGATTAGCTTGGCTAACATTTCATTTTATCTATTTTTACATAAAAAAAAGCACTGATAAAATCAGTGCTTTTTCCGACAGTATTCATTTGCATAAATAGGTCCCGTGAATTCCACAAAACAGAGGGGTCCAAACACCTGCATCTTGCAGTTGTACCGAAGTACGGTTGTGCCCTGTCTAAAGTTCCAATCACTTGTCGCCGCAGCGAAATGACCGAAGTCACCTGATTGGAGGTCAACTCATCGCATGTATGTACTTTACCATGTGGAATCATTAAATACAAGCGAATTTTGTTTATTTAGTGATAAGTTTCCTGTACTAAGAAATGACAGATCAAAATTAAGTACTTTTGTCTATCTTTTTAAATCCATTAATCCTACTTCTGACGCTCTCCATGCATATCATTGGTACTAATAAAAAAGCTGTTCTATAATAGGGGTGATTCAGTAGAAGAGTTTTCTCATTACTAGGCAAGACTTTAATTTAAGGAGGCCTTTTTATGAAAGAAGAAGTCATTGTAAATTATTTACAACGTCATGGCTTAGAAGCAAAAACAGGTGATACCATTTTGGTTGAAAGAAAAACTCGGAATCGAAAATGGTATGCTACATTGTTAGGTAAGAATGAAACCGAAAAAATTTACCTGAATTTTGCTGAAAGAGAATTCGTTATATTACCAATTGAAAAAGATTCTATGACTCCTATTGAAGGCGATTATGCCCAAGTTCCTTTAACAGAAGTTAAATCTATTTATTTCAAAAAACAATCCAATTTCTATAACCTACTAATTCAGTACAACGACGCTTCTGCTACCGATGATCGCATAAAAAAATACAAAGTTCCTAAAGAAGTTGCCGAATGTCCTTGGCATAAAGAAAATCTAGAACAGTTAATTGAACGTTTTGGTTTTAAGGAATCTAAGTAAATAAAAACGATTTTTAGACAATAAAGTCTAAAAATCGTTTTTTTTGATCCTAATTTTGAATGACTTCGATTTTATAGCCATCTGGATCTGTGATAAAAAAGAAATTTGCTGCATTATCTGGGAGACCTTTTAAATCAGTGACTTCATAACCACTAGCTTTATACTCTTTTTGTGTTGCGCCTAAATCATCCACACCAATTGCAATGTGACCATATCCATTTCCAATGGTATAAGCTTCTTCTTGATCATAGTTATATGTCAATTCCAATTCATAGTCATCTCCATCCAAAGCTAGATAAACTAATGTAAATTTAAGTTCTGGAAAATCTAATCTCTTCGCTTCTTTAAATCCTAATACAGTTGTATAAAAGTCCATTGATTTTTCTAAATCCTTCACACGCACACAAGTGTGCAACATTTTTTTTGCCATCTATCCTTCATCCTCTCATCACGATCATTTGTACTTCCTTATCTTAATGTATTTTCATAAAGAGTTCAAAAAATATGTCATTCATGTAATTCCAATGGCAAATTATCTGGATCTTTAAAAAATGTGAATCTTCCACCCGTGTACTCATCTATACGAACGGGCTCTGTTTCAACGCCCTTTTCGTTCAATAATTGAATGGCTTCGTCAAAGTCGTCTACACAAAAACATAAATGTCTTAGTCCTGCAGCTTCTGGTTGAGTTGGCCGCTCTGTTGGATGAGGAAAAGAAAACAACTCAATTTCACTATTCCCTAACTTTAAATCTAATTTATAAGAATCCCGCTCTGAACGATAATTTTCCCGTATGATTTCTAAACCTAAAATTTCAGTATAAAACTGTTTTGATTTTTCGTAATCAGATGCAATGATTGCAACATGATGAATGCTCTTAATATTCATACAACATTCCTCCCATTAGTTTTTAAATATCGCGGATCATTTCAATATTAGTAAATTCTGCGTTTTCATTATCCTCAATATCTTGAAGATAGTGAAATCCAAGAGCTTCATAAAATTGAATACTTTCTTTATCGGACTTAAGGAAACTAACCAATTGAGTATTGTTTCCTAATAATTGCTGCATTTGTGTTAAATGATTCACTAAACGCGTTCCAATACCTTTTCTCAAATAATCGACATCGACATACAAAACAAAAACTTTCCCCACTTTAGAATCAACGATTCCGCCGCCGATAACGCCAATTACTTTTTCGTCTAACCGAGCAACGATCCAGCCACTCCATTTAGCTGACACTTCTTCAATTTCATTTAGGATTCTTTTAGAATTATAGTACTCTTCAACTTTTTCTTGTACCTTCTGTTTATTACTTACAAATTTAGCGGTATAAGCGTACCCTTGTGTACAAATCGCAACAATTTCATCCACATCTTCAGCAGTTGCTAATTCGATACGAACCTCTTCATGATCTGAAGTTTCTCCAACTCTAATTGGTCTCATACTTTTGCTCCTCTATTCAAATTCCTAATAAAGTATTCAGCTCTTACCCTTTTCTCAGCTGTACTTTCTTCGCTATTCTAAATTAGCATTAAATAACTCATTTGTCACGAGCTTACTGCTTTAGTTGAAACAATTTTTTGCCGTAACAGAATGATTTACGGTATACTTCATATAGTTTACTTTTTATAAGGAGGGATATGCTCAATTGACGATCAGTAATATCATTTTGCAACAATTAGGCAGTATGTTTGTTCTTATATTTTTCGGATACATACTTGTAAAAAAAAATGTTCTAAATATATCAGGCACTAAACAATTTGCTAATATGTTAGCAAATTTCATTACACCCGTACTTTTATTTATGTCTTTTCAGCAACCCTATGAGGCTAATCAATTTAAATGGTTTTTAGCGACAATTGGTATTACGATCGTATTAATGGCTATGCGTATTTTAGTAAATTTTTTTTTCTTACGCAATGCTTCTCGAACAGACCGTTACGCAACAACCTTTACAAATGCAGGCTTTATCGGGATTCCGCTAGTTCTGGCCGTTCTTGGCTATGAAGGAGTCTTTTTTGTATCAGCTTTTATTACTGTGACTAATATCGTGCAAAGAACCTATGGACTTTACCTTATTTCTGGAGATAAATCATTGATCACTCCTAGAAATTCTTTTTTGAATCCTGCTTCTTTAGGTTCTCTTCTAGGTTTAATTTTTTATTTGCTTCAAATACAGTTGCCTACTATTTTGAGCGATTCTCTTTATACCATCGCGAATCTAAATACGCCACTAGCTATGATTTTATTAGGCAGTTATGTGGCGCAGTCTAAATTAATGGATGTGTTTACTCATCCACGAGCTTACTGGACTACTTTCTTATCCTTGATTCTGTCTCCACTTATCAGTATCTTTGTATTATGGTTATTGCCTTTAGATAACTATTTAGTCTTTTTTGTACTAGCCATCGCATCTTCTGCTCCTATTGCTGTAAACACAGCTTTATTCTCACAGCTTTATGGTGGAGACTATGAATACGGTGCTCGCTTAGTTGTCTTATCCACTCTGCTCTCCATTATCAGCATGCCTCTGGTCTTACAAATTGCTGAATTTGCATTTTCAATGAACTAAAATAAGCATCAAAAAAGAAGCAACATTGAGAAAACAATCTTCTCAATGTTGCTTCTTTTTCGCTAAGTAATAACGTATTTGATTTGATGCGGCCGAGAAGAGTCGAACTTCCACCAGGGTTACCCTGACCAGCCCCTCAAGCTGGCGCGTCTACCATTCCGCCACGACCGCGCAAAAAATATCGTACATCAACATTTCTTGGCATTTCCTAGGGATAACTTGGAGCATCCCTTATGACCTTAATATATTATACACGACTATTAGTTGTAAAACAGTACATTTTATAATTTTTTTTAATGACGTACATTTATGCAATAAGTTTGAGATATTTCTTCATGAAATTATTATCTCAAACTAGAAATGATTACGCTATTAATGTTCCAGACTTACTGGATAGCAAAGCAGGTTTTTAAAACATGTCTACGGTAAAAAATACATCACTTATTTAAGATCATTTAAAGCTTGTTAGTATTGATACAAAAAAACATTTTCTAATTAAATATCTTGGCGTTCTTACACTAGATGATTTTGTTTATTATTTAAGTCATGGCAATTTTGATATAAAAACTGTCTTTCCGAAAGTCTTATTAATAAAGTTTAATAAAATAAAGGCTGAACAATTTTTTATCCCAGCCGATTCTTTATTGCTTTATTTCAATACCAAATTGCCATTTACATTTAGATAAGCAGTAATATTTTCCTGCATATCCATTAAAGTTAGTTGTTTATATCCGATATGTAATGTTGTTCCCCCGTAAGCCTTTTCAATTTGAATGGTACTACCTGCTGGTACAGAAAGAATCGTCTTCACTCCTCCAGTTGATCCAACAATATTGGCTTTAATACCTTCTTTTGATGTAATTTTTCCTCCCCGTAAATAACCACAAATCATTACTTTACCTTGAGCTTCTATAGTACTATTCAAGCAGCCCTTACCAAAAACATGAATGTCTCCATTACATAACAAAGTGCTGTTTGACACACTTGCAATATAGATAATTTTACTTTCTTCAAAATCTAGCAGATTCATATCTTGGATAGTATGCATCATCGATATCAATAATTGAATTTGAGTTAAGGTAATATCCAATTGAGAAACTTCAAATAATAAGTTTTTTAATTGTTCTGCCGTAATTTGCCATTCTTTCTTTAAGACATCTTTTTCTTGATAAACAAGTTCTATGTAGTTTTTCGCAGCATCAGTAAATTTATTAAAACGGTGCTGAAGTAAAAATTTAAAAATAGATTTTAGACTTTTTTTCGGTTCACTATTCTTGTATGATACAGACTGGGCAGTTTGCGATAAAATTTCGTACATCTCTTCTAACTGTCCGGTAATAGTTCTTAGATAAGAATCAAGTTGAACGATAACGGTATCCTTTTCACCAACAGAAAGAATAGAATTTGCAATGTTTCCACCGCTAGTAATCGAGTTTATTGCTGTCACAGTAGAGTTGCTTATAGTTGAATGAACGATAACATTACTTCCGGCATCTACAAACATATTCTCCTCTACTTCTCCTTTTATTTCTACATCTCCAAAAAAGTGAATATTTCCTGTAGTGAGATTAACATTTCCTTTTTGGACAAATTTAGGAATGACCGTTGCTTTTACAATATGATCCTTCTCGTAAATACTCGGTCTTCCACTTCTGGTCGCAACGATACGATTTCCATGCAACTTTGTTCCATTTTCCGAATAAAAAGTAATGGAATTCAAGGGTTTAGGTTTAATTGGTTTATTTGTAACACTTATACCCGTATTTCCTTGTTGTGGAGGTTGAATAATTCCTAATATTTCACCTATTTCCACAATCGGTATCTCCCTACTTTCTCGAAAATCAATGTTACCTCTTTCATCTTCCCTCAATAAGCTTTTAATTTTAGAATCGACTTTCATTTCTAAAAAACCATCTTTCCCATCTTGTGGAGGGATACCCGTTGCTACTTCGTAAATGACTGGTTCTTCAGCTTGAGATGCCATGATGATCACTTCTTCTCTAATCCCATAAAAAATATTGGCTTCTCTTAAAGCTTGACGAATTTCCTCTATACTGACTTTTTCAGTAACCGTTTTTTTTTCTTCCAGCGTTATAGTTACTCTTCTTGCTAGAAGAGCATTTTTTATTTTTCTCGTTATCTCATATCCGGGTTCAACCTCAATAAAAGCTTTTAATTGCTGTTCATTTGTTGTCACAATGCATTTTGGCAGTACCTTTTCATTTATGACCTCAATAGAAATATCATCTTTTTCAGAAACAGCTAACATAGCCTCAGTCATGATTTTTCCGTTCTTCGTCACTATTATTTCATTCAAAAAAGCACTATCAATTTGCAATGTGGGGAAAACTCCCGGATCATCTTTCACGTATATTATCCCTTTAGTTATCCAAATATTTCCCTTTAAGAGTTGATTTTTGTAGCTAGCAAAGCTTTTGTAATCAATCAATTTCTCCACTTTTCCCCTAACTATTTCACCCTCCATGCGTAAGCGCCTCCATTTTCTAATATCTTTTTTCATTATATCTTATTTTCCTATCAAAATATACCAATTTAATGCTTCTCTATACGCCTTATACTCCAGTTTCATAATCTTTTCCACACAGAAATTCTGCTCTACAACTCTTTCTTTGAAAAATCACGCAGCACCTATAGCTTTTGTTGAGCTTATTTTACCAATTGATTTTTTTAATTCCCGTTAGCTTTCTATTGCTTTATGCTTTATGGTATGATTAAAGATACCTACTATCCTTGTTGAGAAATTTGAAAGGATTGAAGAAGTTAAATTTAGCTGTAGTCCACGATATTAACTTCTCTAATGAGTTAGATGAGTAGAACTAGATATAAAGGTTTAAAAAACGAGTTTTAGAAAGGTGATATAATTGGATTTTAAAGAGTTCGAAGCGTATCTAGACGCTAATTTGGGAAGTAAAAGTATATTTTTCGAAAAAGCTATGGATGATCAAATTAGACGTAATGGCAGAAGAGCACCCGCAAAAAGATGGAATGAAGCAAAATTAGAACGAGCTGTTGATAGAATGTGGACAGATATCGTTAGAAGTATCTATGATAAATTCAAAACAACGATCAACACTAAGTCTTCTGACCCTTATCAAGCTTGGATTGAATTTTTTGAAAAGAATGAGGCTTTAGAAAATTTAGATGAAATGATGAATGATTTAGAATTTGAATAATTTGATGGAATCACCATCTGCATACAAAAAAAAAGAGTTCTGACATTAGTCAGAACTCTTTTTTTATAATCTAATTTCTATTTAAGCCTCAAGATAATGAGCTTACATCATGCCGCCCATTCCACTTGGATCCATTCCCATTCCGCCCATTGGAGCATCTGGTTTTGGTTGGTCTGCAACAACAGCTTCAGTTGTTAACAATAGAGCTGCAACACTTGCTGCATTTTGTAAAGCCGAACGAGTTACTTTAGTTGGGTCAATGATACCAGCATCAATCATGTTTACCCATTCATCAGTAGCTGCGTTATATCCTACACCTAAGTCTACACTTTTTAGTTTTTCAACAATTACAGATCCTTCAAGACCAGCATTTGTTACGATTTGACGAACAGGTTCTTCAAGAGCACGGATCACAATTTTCACACCAGTTGCTTCATCACCTGTAGCTTCAATTTCTGATACTTTACGTTGAACATTGATCAACGCTGTTCCACCACCAGAAACGATACCTTCTTCAACAGCTGCACGAGCTGCATTTAAAGCATCTTCAATACGTAATTTACGTTCTTTTAATTCTGTTTCAGTAGCAGCTCCAACTTTGATGACTGCAACTCCGCCAGAAAGTTTAGCTAGACGTTCTTGTAATTTTTCCTTATCAAATTCTGAAGTTGTTTCAGCTGCTTGAGCTTTAAGTAAAGCAACACGGTGTTGGATAGATTCTGCTGAACCAGCTCCTTCAACGATTGTTGTAGCATCTTTAGTCACAACTACTTTACTTGCATGTCCTAATTGACTGATTTCAGTATCTTTCAATTCAAGGCCTAAATCTTCAGTAATGACAGTTCCGCCAGTTAAGATAGCAATATCTTCAAGCATAGCTTTACGACGATCTCCGAATCCAGGAGCTTTAACTGCTACAACATTAAATGTTCCACGTAATTTATTTAAAACTAATGTTGGAAGAGCTTCTCCATCAACATCATCAGCAATGATTAACAATGGACGTCCTTGTTGTAAAATTTGTTCCAATAATGGAAGAACTTCTTGAATATTCGAGATTTTTTTATCCGTAATCAAAATATAAGGGTTTTCTAAGTTTGCTTCCATTTTATCGTTATCTGTTACCATGTATTGAGAAAGGTAACCACGATCAAATTGCATTCCTTCAACTACTCCTAATTCTGTTTCGATTCCTTTAGATTCTTCAATTGTAATAACGCCGTCTGTTCCAACGCGTTCCATTGCTTCTGCAACCAATTCTCCGGTTTCATTGCTTCCTGAAGAAATAGCAGCAATTTGAGCAATTGATTCTTTTGAATCTACTTTTTTAGAAATAGCCAACAATTCTTCTACAGCAACTTTTGTAGCCATTTCTATTCCGCGACGAATCCCAACTGGATTAGCTCCAGCTGTTACATTTTTCAATCCTTCGCGAACGATAGCTTGAGTTAAAACTGTAGCTGTTGTAGTACCATCTCCAGCAATATCATTTGTTTTAGAAGCAACTTCTGAAACAAGTTGTGCTCCCATATTTTCAAAATGATCTTCTAATTCAATTTCTTTTGCAATTGTAACACCATCATTTGTAATGAGTGGTGAGCCATAAGATTTTTCTAAAACAACGTTTCTTCCTTTGGGTCCTAATGTTACTTTAACAATATCTGCTAAAACATCTACTCCACGTAGCATTGATGCACGTGCATCTTCAGAAAATTTAATATCTTTTGCCATTTTTTCCTTCACCTCATCCATTTAGTTTGTTCATTTTTCTTTATTTATTTTTATTTATCTGATTAATCTATGACTGCAACGATATCGTGCTCTTTTACCACTAAATATTCTTTACCGTCGTACTTCACTTCTGTTCCAGCGTATTTTTCAAATAACACAGTATCGCCTACTTTAACTGACAATGCTAATGTTGAGCCGTTTTCTAAAACGCGGCCTTCCCCAACAGCTATTACAGAACCTGTTTGAGGTTTCTCTTGAGCTGAACCCGGTAAAACAATACCGCTGATTGTTTTTTCCTCTTCTTTAGCAACTTCAATGATGACACGATCTCCTAATGGTTTTAACACGTAAATCCCTCCATCTAAATTATTTCTTCATCTTTAGCACTCAAACATACCAAGTGCTAAACTACTTCTTTATAATAACAAATTTAAAAAAGATTGCAAGAATTTTCATCTTGATTTCTATTCCTTTTTAAGTGAATATTGGTTTATTGAATAGGATTCGGTGTCATCTATTGTGGTACCCTTTTTTCCCCCTTTTATGTTATACTGAAAAATGAAGTTATTTTCAGTTTACATAGAATAGAGCCGGCTTCTTTTTTTAAAAAAATTTCTATTGAATGCTATTATTGCTATTTATTAAACTGTATATAAACGAGCGCACGCTATCTCGAAAAAAAGAAGGTCTTAATCATATGAAGAAACTTACGAGTCACACTTCGATTTTAATTATTTTATTTTATTTAATTGCTCAATTTTTACCGGTCATCATTATTTCCCTTGCTCCAAAGAATTTCCAGACTGAAGCTTCCGTTTATGGGACGATTTTTAGTTTTACTTTAGGAGCAGTTGTTATGCTCTTACTGAATCGAAAATCTACCATACGAAATTCTTTAACCTTAAGTCCATCTTTACCAAAAAAAAGTATTATTTATTGGGGTATCGCTGGAATCCCTCTGGTGCTTTTAGCTCAATACATCGCAAATTTAATTGAAATTTTAGTATTAGATATTCCAGTGGATTCCGTTAACACTCAAAATATACTTTTAATTGTTAATAGTTATCCCATTTATATGATCATTGTCTCTATTATGGGACCGATCATGGAAGAATTTGTCTTCAGAAAAGTTATCTTCGGCTTTTTATATGATATTACTGGTGGTATAGGCGCCGCGGTGATTAGCTCTCTTATCTTTGCTTTCATGCATTTTGATGGACACATTTTATTGTACTCAGCTATGGCTTTTGTCTTTTGTTTTCTATATAGTAAAACTAAAAATATTGCCACTCCTATTATCACCCATATTATTATGAACACAGTAGTTATATTAGTAAATTTCTTATAAGTACGTGCTAACTGTTAGAAAGGAATTTTCATTTGATAAATAAACGTAATTTTATAATGCAAATTGTTTTTACTTACTTGATGTCAGGAGTATTCATCTGGTTTGCGATTGATTCTGTAGGAGCTTCCGGATGGTCATTTTTTTCAGTACTTTACGTAGTTTTTTCTACAAGTTATTTCGTTAGAGCTTCAAAAATACTTGAAGTCTACTTTAAAATAAAAAAAGGACCCAAACCATAAACGGTTTGAGTCCTTTTTTTTTTACGCATTTTCAGGTTTGTAATGATCTAAGAAATAAATCAATGTTTGTAGTTCATTGGTCAAATCAACATTTTGAACTCTCACATCGTCTGGTACAGATATTCTAATAGGAGTAAAATTCAAAATTCCTCTTACATTTGCTTCAACTAAGCGTTCTACTGTTGCTTGTGCGACATCTGATGGAATAGTGATGATGACAATCTCTATCTGTTGAATTTTTAATTGTTCAACCATATCATCCATGTGATAAATAGGAACACCACTTAAAATAGTGCCAACAATTTCTTCATTTATATCGAAAGCTGCACTTATTCTCATGTTGTTGCTTTGATGGAAGTTGTAGTTCAATAAAGCATGTCCTAAGTTCCCTACTCCGATTAAGGCAACATTTGTTAATCGGTCTTGTTTAAGAGTCTTGCTAAAGAAATTCATTAAATCTTCAACATCGTATCCGTATCCTCTTTTTCCTAAAGCGCCAAAATAAGAGAAGTCTCTTCGAATTGTTGCACTATCCACTTTAATAGCATCGCTCAATTCAGTTGAAGAAACACGTACTTTTCCGGAATCATGTAAGAATCGTAAATAGCGATAATATATCGGCAATCGCCTAGCCGTTGCATTGGGTATTTTCTTTTCTACCATTCTTTTTTCCTCCATCAGTCATTAGTCTACTTGCTTGATTTGATTCGTTGTTTTATTTCACAAGCAAATCGTTATATCTTTTTCTTCACAATCTTTTTTTAGTGAACGTTCTTATTATATCATTTTTTAGTTTTAATACTACCATTAATTTCAAAAATAGTGACAAGCTTTTTCCGCTCTACTTATTATCTTATTAAAATTCACAAGAAAGCTTGTGAATCCGCTTCTAAAAAGTTAGCTTTTATGGGATTGTAATTTCCCTTGACCATAATATGTGCTAAACTATTATTGAGAATGATGAAATGAGGACCAAAACTATGATTCTATTACAAGCGCAACATGTAGCTCGTTATTTTGGAGCAGATGTGTTGTTTGAAAATATTTATTTAGAGATTCAAGAAAACTCACGCATTGCATTAGTCGGTAGAAATGGTACCGGTAAATCAACCCTTCTAAAAATGATTGCAGATATCGAGCAGCCTGATGCTGGAAAGATCGTCAAAGGAAAACAAGTGACTATTGGCTATTTAGCTCAAAATACTGGTTTATCTTCTGAAAAAAGCATTTGGGATGAAATGTTAACAGTCTTTGAACCGGTCATTCAACTAGAAAAGGACATGCGCACGATTGAACAACAACTCGGAGATCCTGCATTACTTTCTAATGAAGAACTCTACAAGTCAACTTTAAACCGCTATGATCACGTTCAAAATCGATTCCGTGAAGAAAACGGGTTTAGTTATCAAGCTGAGATTCGTTCTGTCTTGCACGGTTTTCGTTTTTACGAAGATGATTATACTAAACACATCAGCCAACTTTCTGGAGGACAAAAAACACGATTAGCTCTAGCCAAATTATTATTAGAAAAGAAAGACTTATTGATTCTTGATGAACCTACAAACCATTTGGACATTGAAACGTTGAGTTGGTTAGAAAACTATTTGCAGTCTTATACTGGAGCCTTACTGATTGTCTCCCATGACCGTTACTTTCTAGATAAAGTAGTCAATGAAGTTTATGAGATCAGTCGCCAAAAAATCTCTCATTACAAAGGAAATTATTCGAAATACTTGGACTTAAAGGCTGCTCAACTTGAACAAGAATGGAAAGAATTTGAAAAACAACAAGGTGAAATAGCAAAACTAGAGGATTTTGTCAGTCGCAATTTAGTTCGTGCTTCAACAACTAAGCGCGCACAAAGTCGACGGAAACAACTAGACAAAATGGACCGGATTGATAAACCTCAAGGAGATGAAAAATCTGCTCGCTTCTCTTTCAAATCAGAAAAAGAAAGTGGAAATGTTGTCTTAACCTTGGCTAATGGAGCCATTGGATACGATGAGACTATTTTATCTAGTCCTATTGAATTAGATGTTCGAAAATACGATTCGATTGCTTTAGTGGGACCAAACGGGATTGGAAAATCAACTTTATTAAAATCCTTAATTGGACAACTTCCTTTGATTCAAGGCGAAAAGCACTTAGGAACAAATGTATTATTGGGTTATTATGACCAAGAACAATCCGATTTGAATTCAACGAAATCTGTATTGGCTGAGCTCTGGGATGAACATCCGACTACTCCTGAAAAAGATATTCGCTCCATTTTAGGTAGTTTCTTATTTTCCGGTGCCGATGTAGAAAAATCTGTCTCTTCACTAAGTGGAGGAGAAAAAGCACGTTTAGCTTTAGCTAAGTTGGCAATGAACAAAAACAATTTTCTAATGTTAGATGAACCAACAAACCATTTGGATATCGACAGTAAAGAGGTTTTAGAAAATGCATTAATTGATTTTGATGGAACCCTACTATTTGTTTCTCATGACCGCTATTTTATCAATCGAATTGCAACAACCATCATCGAACTTTCTGAAAACGGCAGTACCCTTTATTTAGGTGATTATGACTATTACCTTGCAAAAAAAGCTGAGCAAGAAGAGCTGCGTTTGTTGGCTGAAGCGAAGATCGCTGAGACATCCAAAGTTGAACCCGTTCCAACGATCAAAGGAAATCGTGAAATCAATAAGGCAGAACAAAAAATACTTCGTCAGTTGACACGTCGTATTGAAGCGATTGAAATAGAAATGGATGAACTTGAAACAATTATTACAAACTGCGAAACACAATTAATTGATCCAGAAGTTTTTGGTGACCATTTACGTGTACAGGAACTGAACACAGAAATTACCATTACTCAAGAAAAACTAGACAGTTTAGTGAGTGAATGGGAAGAAAAAAGTCTGGAATTAGAAGAATTACAATAAGAACCAAAAAAAGGGTGAGACAACAGTCTCCCCTTTTTTTTGGTTCTATCATATGATCTAAATATCAGAACAAAATTTATTTTTTAAAGTGTTAGTTAAAGGTCAGGCCTGGTTTAGCATTCAACGCATAATCCGTAAATTGATCGTTTTGATACTGAATTGAAGCCGCTGCTCCGATCATAGCTGCATTATCTCCACACAGCGACAATGGTGGAATAATCAATTCTACATCTGGCAATTCTTCAGCCATAACTTTCGTAAGCGTATCACGCAATCCTTTATTTGCAGCTACTCCTCCTGCCAAAACTAATTGCTTCACCTTAAATTCTTTAGCGGCTCTTAGCGTTTTTGAAATTAAGACTTCAATCACACTTGCTTGAAAACTAGCAGCTAAATTCACGTCATTTAACGGTTCTCCTTTTTGATTGGCGTTATGAACAGTATTGATAAAGGAACTTTTTAATCCACTAAAACTAAAATCATAGTTATCTTCTTTCAACATAGCTCTTGGGAAATGATAAGTGTCTTCTCCAAGATGAGCCATCTCGTCTATTTTTTTTCCACCAGGATAAGGCAATCCTAATACTCGACCAATTTTATCATATGCTTCTCCTGCTGCATCATCTCTTGTTTCACCAATAATTGTGTAGTCTCCATCTTCTTTCATGTAAACCAGTTCAGTATGTCCCCCACTAACTACTAGCGCTAGGAGCGGGAAAACAAGCGGTTTAATCAAACGATTGGCATAAATGTGGCCTGCCATGTGGTTGACAGCAATCAACGGTAATCGGTGCGCAAAAGCAATGGCCTTTGCAGCATTAACCCCGATCAGCAGTGCACCAACTAATCCTGGTCCTTGTGTAACAGCTACTGCCGAAAGGTCCTCATAACTAACGTCTGCTTCATTCATAGCTTCCTCTATGCATTGCGTAATCTGTTCAACATGATGTCGACTAGCGATTTCAGGCACTACTCCACCAAAACGCATATGGCTTTTTATTTGTGAAGCAACAATATTTGAATGGACAATCGTCCCATCTTCAACCACGGCCACACTGGTTTCATCGCAACTCGATTCAATTGCTAAAATTAGATTTCTCTTTATAGTCATGCTTTCACTCTTTCTGTACTAGAATCTATTCAACTTATGTCTCTTTTTTATATCTTCAACTGCATGATCAAGGCATGATCAACTGGATGATGGTAATAATTTTTGCGCAACGCAATTGTTTCAAAACCAACTCTTTCATATACAGCAATCGCAGCTTTATTCTGCTCTCGAACTTCTAAAAAGACTGTTTTGATTTCTTCAGCTTTTAACTGTTTGATAAATGCTCTTAAAAAGGATTGGCCGATTCTTTGATTTTTAAAAGGCTTTAGAATACCAAATGTAGTGATTTCTACCTCATCAAAAAGTTGAGTATATCCTATAAATCCTACTTTATCTGCTTTTTGCAAAGCTATTCCATATTTGTTATGGGATCCTGCTAATTCACTTTTATACGATTCAACAGGCCAAGGACTCCCATTAGGATAACTATCTTCAGCCAGTTGAAACAATTCATGTGCTGTTAAATCTCCATTTTGATTAAATAAAAAAACTGTCTTTTCATTTAAATAACTGTCCATTGTTCATTTCCTCATAACGGCTTACTCATTTCCAGTGCATCTTCTCGGTCACCGGTATAGTATGCTTTTTTTATCTTCCCTTTTTTAAAACCAAGCTTACTATATAATCGCTGTGCATTTTCATTTGAAACTCGAACCTCTAAACTCATTTTTTTCATGCCTTCATATTGGGAAATTGTTTGTAATTCCGAAATCAAAAAAGTAGCAATTCCTTGTTTTTGATGAGCTGGAATGACAGCTACATTTGTTACATGAGCTTCTTCATCTACTAACCAAGCGCCGATAAAGCCGATTGCTTGGTTGGATTTCCGAACAATTAAGTAAATAGAGCGAGTATTTGTTTTGATTTCGTGTTCTAATGCTTTTTTATTCCATGGTGTTTTCCCATTGTAACAAAGTGTTTCTATTTTTAAAATAGCGGAAATATCAGCTTCTGATCCAATCGAAGTGTGTAAAAGAGAACCATCATCCAACTGAAAGGTTCTATTTTCTAGTTGTGCTCGTTTTGCCAACTTTTTATTGGAATCCATTTGATTAGTAAGCGTAATAACTTCTTCATTAATAAACCACTGCTTAAATTTTTTCAACATAAGCTTCCTCCAGTTGATCTGGATGCTCTTTACGCCAATTTTCCTCCGCTTCTGCTAGTTTCAAATAGTCAGGTGTGAACATGTGTGCATCTACAGGTTCTTCCTTTATCCCTAATAAACCTAAAACACCAGCTTTTGGCAGATGATCTTTTAACGGCGCTTCAAACACCCGGTTCGTTAAATGCTGTTCAAATGTATCTTTATATAAAAACCTGTCTTCTCCAATTAATTCAAATGTACCTTCTCTTCCACTTAAGTGCTCAGCCCATAATTCTGCTGAAATATGCGTATCGGGTTCAATTTGAACCAAATTTCCATTTTGCCATTGGTATAAACCAGTATAAATATTTTTACGACGAGCATCAAATAAAGGAACAAGATAGTGTGTTGAGGACTCACAATTTCCAGCTAGTGTTTTCAAACTAGAAATGCCAACTAATTCAACACCCAAAGTCCATGCTAACGTTTTAGCGATCGTTACACCAATTCTCAAACCTGTGTACGAACCTGGACCTTTAGCAACTACGATTCGATCTAGTTCACTAGGTTTCCATTGAACATCATTCATTAACTCATCAATAGCAGGCATCAAACGCTCACTATGATTCCGTTTAATATTTGTCGTAATTTCTCCTATAATTCTTTCTCCATCTAACACTGCAATACTCATTGCTTGATTAGAAGTGTCTATTGCCAATACCTTCATGAGACGACTCCTTTTTATATGACTAGGTTATTTATTCTAATTTTATTTTAGCACATATCTGATAAAAACTTAAATTCCTAATTTTCCAGATTAACCTGAAAGCGTATTAGTTGATTTTTTATTTACAAGAAGTTATGCTTCTTTATGTAAAAGGTATTTATTATCTCAGCTCCAAAAGTTTTAAGTTTACAGCTAAAAATTTAGTTAGATAATAGTATCACCGTCAAAAAATCTAGTTTCATAGGAGGAATTGAACATGGAAAAAGATAACGGAATGAAAGATAAACTTAAAGGTATTAAAGATAAGGTTGTTGGCGAAGCCAAAGATTCTTATGGTGATGTTACAAACGACCATAGCAAACAAGCTGAAGGTAAAGCTCAAAAAACCAAAGGCGGAGTTCAAAAAAAGGTCGGCAAAGTAAAAAGCGACTTAGATGACAAGAATAACAAGTAACATTTAAATTTGTTTCCCCCTAAAGAGTACTGCTAACGTGGTGCTCTTTTTAACTTAACTTATTTTTACTAAGGAGATTATATTATGGCTAACATCCTCATTACTGGAGCAACTGGAACCATTGGAGAAGTCTTAACAACTCATCTTAAAAAGAAACATAAGTTAACTTTAGTCGATATCGATTTTTCTGAGTCAGACAAAGAACTTGTAGAAGGAACTACTACAAAAGAATTGGATCTATCAGTCTTAGAGAACTGGAAAGGCCTGTTGGATGGAATAGATTATGTCATACAATTAGCTGGAGATCCTAGCCCTGACGCAGAATTCTATGATAGTCTTTTAGATTTAAACTATAAAATCCCACATAATCTTTACTTAGAAGCTTCCAAAAGTAAATCTATCAAACGGATTATTTTTGCTAGTTCGATCCATGCTGTTGATGCTTATCCGCAAAATGTACAAGTCGCTACAAATGATCCCGTACGTCCTGCTGATTTGTATGGGGTATCTAAAGTCTATCTAGAAGGTTTAGCCAGCCATTACGCTTTTACAACCGGATTAGAATCGATTGGCCTTCGCATTGGAGATTTTAAAGGTGATGACTTGCCTGCATTAGCTACACCGGATGCCATGTCAAATTACTTATCAGGCAAAGATATGTGCCATCTTGTAGACTGTTGTTTAACTGCATCACTAAAAGAACCCTTCTTACTCGTTAATGGTATTTCAAACAATACTTTCCCACGTTTAGATATTGACCAAGCTCGTGTTGACATTGGCTACCAGCCACAGGATGACGGTTTTAAACTGCTCGGTTACTTTTCAAAAGATGAATAAAAAAGGCTTCGTTACTCTAATTTAGAGTAACGAAGCTCTTTTTTTATTTCTTATTCACTCGGATAACTTTTCCGAACCATTTTCACTTCGTAAACAGCTTTTATTACTATGGCTACGAGTGCTCCCAGTATAGCTCCAAATGGGCCAAATAGCAGGATACAAGCAATAGTCGAAATAAAGGTGTAAAGAGGTCTTACACCAATTTCTCTACCCGTAACAAACGGTTCAGCAACTTGACGGATAACATTGATAACGATATACAATAATCCTAGTTGCCAAGCCATTGTGGTATTTCCCATAAAGAAATAAATCAATGCCCACGGAATCATAATGATTCCACTTCCTAAAATTGGAACCATATCTACAATAGCAATTCCTAAAGCTTTTAATCCCCAATGATCAATTCCAATGATAATAAACCCAATACATAGTAGGATAAAGGTCAATGCAGATAGTTTCAATGCTGCTTTAAAATACCCTTTTATCCCTTTTACTGATTGAGATAAAATTTCTTTTAAATCATTCATTTTTATTCCTCATTTCTCATTCATTTCTTCTATTGTACAAGAAGAACAAGGTGATGCAATCCAACTTGAGTAGTATCTTTAAAATCTACAAAAAAATCACCTTAACAATAACAGTTTTTCTCCTGTATTGTTAAAGGTGACCTAGGTACATGTTAGAAATTTTTTATTTAAACTCTTTTTAAATAAAAGCCATAATGATGAAATTAAGAACAAACAATCCAGTTGAGATCCATAATACAGGATGAATGTCTTTTGTTTTTCCTTTAGCCACTTTAACAATAACATAAAAAATGAATCCAGCAGCAATACCGTATGAAATGCTATACGAGAATCCCATAAAAATTGAAGCAAAGAATGCTGGAATGGCTTCTTCCAGATTTTCCCAATTGATCTCTAAGAATGATGACATCATCATTACACCTACTAATATTAAAGAAGCAGAGGTTGCTTGAGTAGGTACAAGTGCTACTAGTGGTGAAAATAAACTTGTTAATAAGAATAATACAGCTACCACAACACTTGTTAAACCAGTTCTTCCACCAGCACCAATACCAGCGGCACTTTCAACATAAGTTGTTGTATTTGAAGTCCCAAAAATAGCTCCAGCAGAAGTTGCGATTGCATCTGCAAACAATGCTTTGTCCATTTTTGTTTTGAATCCAGCACTATTGTCTAATGCTAATTCATCTTCAGCACTAAATATTCCTGTTTTACGACCAGTCCCAATAAAGGTTCCAATAGTATCAAATATATCAGACAAACTAAAAGCAAAAACCGTCATAATAACTAAAGGTAAACGTGCTACATCTGTAAATAATGAAATCATACCTTCATTACCAAATGCTGCACCAAAAGTTGTTCCTAATTCTGAGAAAGCATTTCCTAGTGAATTAGCTGGGTTAGATACGACAGATAAATCAACAACTCCCATTGGAATTCCAATAACCGTTGTAAGGATAATTCCTATCAAAATAGCACCTTTAACATTTTTAACTAATAGAATCACAGTAATGATCAAACCAATCAATGCTAGTAATGATCCTGGACTTGTAAAATTAACTAATGCCGGAACAATTCCTCCACCTGTTACAATATTTGAAATACCATCTGGGTAAGAAGAAGCTGCTGCATCAAAAGGAGCATTGTTAATCGATTGGATATTTCCCGGTTCAGAAGTAAATTGAAGAAAACCTGCATTTTTAATTCCAATATAAGCAACAAAAACACCAATTCCAGCGCTGATAGCATGTTGCAGACTTTCTGGAATGGAATGAATAATCAATTTACGTACTTTTGTTACCGTAATTAAGATATTCACTATTCCACAGATAAATACCATTGCTAGAGCTTCTTGCCATGAAAATCCTAGTGCAAAAACAACTGTATACGTAAAGAATGCGTTCAATCCCATTCCAGGAGCTTGTGCATAAGGCACATTTGCAAATAATCCCATCACTAACGTACCAATAGCAGCAGCTATTATAGTAGATAAGAAAACAGCTTGTGTAGGCATACCCGTTAAAGATAAAATTGCTGGGTTAACAAAAATAATATAAGACATTGCAAAGAAAGTTGTTAGACCTGCCGTGATTTCAGTGCTTACTTTAGTTCCATTTTCTTTCAACTTAAAAAACTTTTCCATTTTACTATTTCCCCACTTTATTTGTATTACAAGTGAACCTGAATAGTTAAACCTACTGAGTTTTTAGTTTTCTACCTAACTGCATTCGTAAAGATATAAGGACAAAAAAATAACTATAA
The DNA here is from genome assembly GCF_040274425.1 of Carnobacterium sp. Taxonomy (NCBI): domain Bacteria; kingdom Bacillati; phylum Bacillota; class Bacilli; order Lactobacillales; family Carnobacteriaceae; genus Carnobacterium; species Carnobacterium sp. The sequence continues at coordinate 30,022 of NZ_JBEMBC010000001.1, read as the reverse complement.
ATAATCGCAGTTCTTCCAATGTGTCTAATGACTCTCTAAATAAACCTAAATGAGTTTATTTAGAACCAATAGTCTGAACATTTACGGTGTCCGGTAGAAACTTAAAGCCCATATCGCTTAATTATATTCGGTTCTAAACATTGTATGTTAATTATAGAAGATGGTTCACTATAAAACAACCACAAAAGAAATATTCAATCAAATTAATCAACTTAATGTTCGTGTTTTATCTGATAAAACCAGTTAGATTAAGAAATTCGGAAAATTTAAGCTTTATTTCCTCTTATTTGTTTTTAATTCTCAACCGCTTTCTTAGTTCAGCTTCAATTTGTTGATCTTGCTAACTAATTTCAATTTCTTATACTAAAGGGTTTTCTTTTTTTATTTTACAAGTATTGCGTTACAATAGATTTATCATAAACAAGGGGGAGCTAGTATGGATTTCACACAAGTAAAAGGCTACAGCGAGTTAGATTCAAATCAAATCAGCTGGTTAGCAAATGTGTACGCACAACATATGGATACATTGGATGATCCTATTAAATACAGTAAGGAAAATATTAAAGAAGTCGTATGGAACAATAGTCTTCAAACCGTAGACGTTCACTTTGATAATGGTGAACTCGTACATTACAATAGCACTGGCGAATGGACTTACGAATAGTATAATTTTATCATTCAAAAGAGCACCAAAACAGATGGTTGATTCATTTGTTTTGGTGTTTTTTCTATTATTATTTCCAAACAGTTCTTTTTATTTTTTTTACAGTTAATAGTATAATTAGTAATAAACCATAGGAGGGGTTGTCATGGTCTCGAAAATAAATGAAATCAAAGGCTATTTCGACTTAGATGAAGAACAAATGGAAACTCTCAGTTTAGTATACGCTCATCACATGGATACCTTGCATAACCCTCCAGAATATACTATGGACAACATCGTTGAAATCAAAGTTGATTCTAAACAAAACTTTGTTTCTATCACCTTCATGAACGGAAAAATCTTCCATTATACCACTGATGGCTCTTGGTATTGATACAAGAGAATCCATTTAAAGTTAATTTGCTAAAAATCTAATAAGAGCTTTTATAAAAAAGTTCACCAGAGAACTCAAACTTATTTTTGATGGTCTGTTTCATCAGAAGTGAGCGTGAGTTTTCTTTGTTTAACTATTTTTTTCCAACCTTTTCGATTGCGAGAGATACCACTCTTACGTGGATTGCCTCTTCATGGAACAGTGACAACAAAATAATCACCACTTCTCCATCAAAGTTAGTTCCACGTATAAGTGAACAAAAAAAACATCTCACTCTTCTGTGGAAGAGTGAGATTACAAAGTGACGTGAGCCAGGTTTTGTCTTAAATTCTATTTTATTTAAACAATAGTTTTTTTGATTACCTCATTGTAACAAACTCTTCCGATCCAGTGGGATGAATAGCTACTGTATTGTCAAAATCCGCTTTTGTTGCTCCCATTTTTATGGCCACAGCAAATCCTTGGATCATTTCATCCAAACCTCTTCCAAGTCCATGCAAACCAATTACTTTTTCATTTTCACCTTGGCACACTAATTTCATGTACGTTTTTTGTCTGTTAGCTGTTATAGAACTGTGCATAGAAGTAAAAATGGATGTATACACTTTAATATCAGCTTCACCATAGGTTTCCTTTGCTTCTTCTTCAGACATTCCAATCGTTCCAATTGGCGGGTGACTGAAGATAACGGTTGGAATATTCGTATAATCCAAAAACTCGTTTGGTTTATTATTGAATAAGCGCTCAGATAGTCGGCGTCCTGCGGCAATAGCAACTGGGGTCAATTCTATACGACCGACTACGTCTCCAATAGCATAAATATTTTTAGCCGTTGTGTTTTGGTACTTATCTACTTTAATATACCCACCATCGTTTAATTCAACATCCGTTACCGCGAGATTCAAACCTTTTGTATTTGGTTCACGTCCAATTGCCCAAATGACAGCATCTGTTGTATGTGATGAACCGTCCTCAAAATGAATGGTTAAAGAGCCATCTTCATTTTTTTTCACTTCTTTAGGAACAGCATGGATATGTAAAGCTGCTCCTTCTCTAGCCATTGTTTCAACAAGTCCTTCGACAATGATCGAATCAAAATTTCGTAACGGCGCATGCTTTCTAACAAATAAATGCGTGTCTGAACCTAACCCATGTAAAACGCCTGCTAATTCAACAGCAATATATCCAGCTCCTACAACAGCTACCCTCTTAGGTAGTTCCGTTAGTTCAAAGAAACCATCTGAGTCCATTCCATATTCTGCTCCTGGAATTTCTGGCCAAGCTGGACGACCACCTGTAGCAATTAAGAAATGATCTGCTGTGTAATGCTCCCCGTTCACTTCAACAGTATGCGCATCAACAAATTTTGCATAACCGTTGATCAAATCGACTTTATTATTATTTAAGTTCTTTTGATAAATAGTATGCAATCGAGAGATGTATCCCTCTCTATTTTTTACTAATTTCCCGAAATTTAGTTGGCGATCCTTAATTGTAATGCCATAGTCTTCTCCATACAGGTTCATATCTTCCATTATTTGAGCTCCATGCCACATAACTTTTTTAGGAACACATCCTACATTGACACAAGTTCCGCCAATTGCATTGCCTTCAATCAAAGCCACTTTCGCTCCATGCATTCCAGCACGATTAGCTGAAGCAATACCGCCGCTTCCTCCACCAATTGCAATGTAATCATACTTTTTAACCATTAATCATTCCTACTTTCTTTTTGTTTTCAATTTACTATAATCTTTTCAAAAACAATCACTTATTCATTATCTTCTATCATTAAGTTTAACTCATTTTCTTGTTTTAAGATATCCTCAAAATAATGATAATAACCGCCTAGTTCATGTCGGTAACTTTCTCTTTCGATCCAAGGTTTGTGCTTTCCACAATAATGAATGAATACGACTTTTTCTTCTACCCATTCAATCGAAAACTTACGTGGAAAAACGCGTTTTAATTGAGAATAAAAACGAGCGTCTAAGTTATAAATTCGCCAATCAGCTTCTTTAACGTCCTTCCAATATAAATGGTTAAAAATATCTTGATCTGGAAGAACTAACCGATTTTTATTAATCTTGATCGCTGTAATTATTTCCTCACGATTTCGAGTGCTCCGTATTAAAGTGAGGTTCATCAAAATAACACCCGTATTAAAGTAATCTTCAGATGATAGAGTTCCTAAGCGGAGGTTATTGATCGGTTGTATCCATTTTGTAGCATAATCATGTGTTGTCGCTACAAATAACTTCCCTTCAAAATCTTGCTCATAAAAGGTTGAAAAAGAACGCAAATTTATAATGTCAGGATCAAGATATAAAATCCGATCTATTTCTATCGGCAGTACAAATGGAGCTAGCAGACGATAATACATTTCAATCGAATAGTAGCGATTAATAACTACTTCTTCTGAAAAAAGTTTTTTACAATCTATTGGAAAGAATGTATGTCCATTCCCTCTTATAAATCGGTCTACTTCGATTATTCTATTTTGCGGTATATTTTGATGCATCAAATAAATCGTCATTTTTTCTTTATCATTTGAACGAAAGATTGAGCAAAGAGCTGTAAAGAGTGGGTCTAAATAGTTTTCATTAAGTGTAAATAATAAATTCATAACATTTCTCCTATACCTTAATAATCATTTATAGTTTATCTGTTACCTATTTTCCTCTACCTTATGCTGTATTTTCAAATGTTCCTTCTTCATTATCTTAGTAGCTACATTAAAGTATGAATTAAACGAGCTGAAGTTGCAATCAAAGTAGTTTAAAAAAACAACCATTGTATAAAGAATTACTGTACATTGTATCGTACATTTTTTTTTTTACATTACTTTAATGTATACTTAAATTAATGAAATTTATTTTATAACAAAAAGGAGAGTTTTATGAAAAAAGATGCATCATTTTATTGGACATTATTTTTATCCACATTCACATTGAGCGCTTTTACCTTTGGTGGAGGATATGTGATTGTTCCGCTTATGCAAAAGCGTTTTGTAAAAGAGTTGAAATGGATTACAGAAGAAGAAATGCTTGATTTAGTAGCTATTGCCCAATCTTCTCCAGGACCAATCGCGGTTAATGCTTCGATTATCATTGGTTACCGCATGGCTGGTATTCGAGGAGCTCTCTTATCTGTATTAGGAACTTCTTTACCTCCACTGGTGATCATTACGATTGTTTCTTATTTTTATTTGGCTTTTCGTGATAATGCTATTGTAAATGCTGTATTGTTTGGTATGCAAGCTGGAGTCGCAGCTGTTATCGTAAATGTCGTTATTGACATGGTCAAAGGAATTACTAAAAATAAAAAGATCTTACCCATCCTTGTCATGATCCTTGCTTTCTTAGCGGCTGCCTTTACATCAATTAATATTGTCATTATTTTATTTATTTGTGGCGCAATAGGTGCTTATACAACCTATAGAGAGTCACATTTAACTAAAGGAGGGCTAAATAAATGATTTATTTGCAATTGTTTTGGAGTTTTTTCCAAGTTGGGGCTTTAAGCTTTGGAGGTGGGTATGCAGCTTTGCCTTTGATTCAAGAACAAGTAGTCGAGCAAAACAATTGGTTGTCTAGTACTGAATATATTGATATTCTAACGATTTCACAGATGACCCCTGGCCCGATTGCTTTAAATGCTTCTACCTTTGTAGGAACAAAAGTAGCCGGAATACCCGGTTCGCTGGTCGCTACATTAGGATGTATCACACCTTCTGTTATTATCGTGCTGCTTTTAGCCGTCCTTTATTATAAATATAAGGGGTTGTCTTTAGTCCAAGGAATTATTAAGGGGTTGCGTCCGGCTGTTGTTGCTTTGATTGCTTCTGCTGGATTGTCTATCCTATTGACTGCTTTATTCAACAGCGAAACACTTCCAGTTAAATGGGTTGAATTAGATTGGATTTCCTTGATTTTGTTTGGTATTGGATTAATTTTACTGCGAAAAACAAAAATCGGACCAATCTTTGTTATGTTGGCAGCAGGATTAGTGAGACTGATAATCTATGGAGTAACGGCACTTTAGTCTAAAATATTTTTTAGCAACTCGTGTCAACCTTTAAAAAGAAATTTTTTCTGGAATGAACGGTTTTGCTTGTATAGAGCCACGGGACCGCCTGAAGCCTGTAAGTCTTCAGGTTTTCAAGCCTTAAATAAAGCGTAATTGCTGAAGCATTAACGCTCTATAATTCGCATTGAATCCTAGACATGGCTACAAGCAACTCCTATTCCTCCAAAAATTTTATATATGTGCTGAACTAAAGAGCTTTAATTTATTTACTAATCAAAAAATTATAGCCCTGTTAAAGTTAAATCATTTGTGAATCTTTTTGTCTGCTTTATACTAAAGAAAAAGAGTCAATTAAAGCACTTTCATTTTGCATAGTTCCTCTAGAAAGTAGGTGTTTAAATGTTTGAATTAGAATACAGCGAAATCTTTCTCCGCTTGATCTTAGCTGTTGCATTTGGAAGTGTGATTGGCTATGAGCGTGAGATCAAAGGTCATGATGCTGGTTTGCGAACACATATTTTGGTATGTGCCGGTGCTTGTATCATTACGTTGGTTCAACTGCAAGTCACGTACAGCACAGTTGAAATGGGGTTAAGCCAACCAGATCTGGCTCAAGTGTTAAATACAGATATGACTCGTATGCCTGCTCAAATCATCAGCGGAATCGGATTCTTAGGAGCCGGTACGATTATCGTGACTAAAAAAAGTGTTACCGGACTGACTACAGCTGCTTCTATATGGACGATAGCAGGTTTAGGCATAGCTGTTGGTATGGGGAGTTATTTTTTAGCTCTAATGGGTTGTTTAGTTATTTTACTTGTTTTACGTGTGATAAAAAAACTCTTCCGTGTTCAAAGTTCAAAGAGAATCGAAATTTATTATGTAAATCGTGAAGAGACAAAAGAATTTCTTGCTAGTTATTTTGCTAGTATGCGAATCAATGTTCTCAGCTTAGATTACAGTGTGGACACTAATAATGTTGAAAAAAACAGTTACATTAACCTTTACACACTTAGTTTGCCGGATACCAAATCGATTGCTTCTGTAGTAGAAGATCTCTCAGAATTTGAATACATTCATCGTATCCATACGTTAAGAGAAAACTAAAAAGAACAAAAGTGAAAATTTCTCACTTTTGTTCTTTTTTTTATTCTACTAGCTCTTAGTGTTTATTCCAAAATACATGGTTTAATGCCAATAAGATTATTCCTGCTAAAGAAAGAAAAGCTCCCAAAATTAAAAATGGTGGTTGATACGTAAACGTTACTTCTGAAGTTCCTGACTCCAATGGAAGTCCTATAAATCCTTCATTAACAAGAATCGTTTCAACTTTTTCACCATTGACTTCCGCTTTCCAACCTTGAGTAAATGGAATCGTAGTAGCTAAGATCGACGGCTCAGCCATAGTAATTGAGCCACTGATCATTTTGTTGGTGAACGTTTCTATATTTAATTGATTGTCTCTCTTCTCCATTACTCTGTCTGAATAATCCTTATCTAAAGGAACAACGAATACAGTAATATCTTCTAGTTTATAGTTTCCTGCTTTAGAAAATTGAAGTGAAATTGTCTCTTCTTTGCTATGTTCATCTTGAAACCCCATATTAAACAACATATTTGTCCGTTTAAAATAAGAACTAAAACTCAATACATCCGATTGACGAATCGTCTTTTTTCGTTCCCCTAGTTTTACTCGAGCATTAAAAGCAGTAGGAGTACCTGTTAAAGGGTCACTTACGCTAGGCGTAAAATCCAATCCTTCCAAATAAACATACACTTCAGACTGTTGCAATACGGTAGGATCATCCAGCAGCAGTTCCACTTTTCCATTATCCTCTTTTATCGTTATTCCATCTTCTTCAATGCTAGCTTTACTTTTATTCTCCGAAACCAATTGATACCCTTCACTTTCAACCTTTAACGACTGATCAAATAATGTCAAATCCGTTGTATCTACCTCTTTTGAGTCAACCACAACTCCGTAAGATAAGAACTGCTCTTTTTCGATAGGATTCATTTTTTCAAACAATTCATACGTTAGGTATGTCGGGTTGGCAGATGCAAAAGGAAAATAATTTTTTGTTTCAGCTACAATAAAAGATGAACTCTTATCAGAAAGGTTTTCCACCACTTCATACCCATACGGAAGATAAGCTTCATTTTCTTTTTCTGTAAGAATATACCGGACTCCTAAAAAATTATTTGCAATTTGTCGGTCGTCAAATCCATTTCGTAGCGGTTGAATGAGCTGAAATTGACCTGTTTCTAATTGGCGGGCAAAATTTGAGATAAAACCATTTGAAACCGACAGATAAGAATTCAGCCCCATTTCTTCTAAAATAATGAATTGATTCTTTATATGATTGTCTTTACTGGTTACTCCAATGCGAGAGATATCTGTATCTTTCGGAATTTGTTGCTCTAATTGATCAAAAGTCGTTAAATATTCATCATCAATCGTTCCATAATCTACCGATAGCTCAATCGTATTTTGTCCCCATGAGTAATAATACTCCATTGCATTGTAGCCTAAATTCGCCATGATGAGCAGTAATAATGCCGCGGAATAAAATCCTTTAGACCGTTTTGTTAATGCTTTTTTATTTTGCTGTTTATTTGCTAAAACTAATACCAGCCACATCACACTTGCAAAGATCAAAGGAGCGATAAAGGCTGCTCTAAAATCGATTACTTGAATAACTATAAACAATGCTCCTCCATAAAGCAGGAGCATACAGCCCATAGCTAAATACTCTTTTTTCTTCAAGTTGAACCGATCGTTGTAAAGAATTGTAGCTCCTAAAGAAACAAACAATGGAATAGCAAATGTCCAACGATTGTAGGGGCCTGCGAAACCATTCATAATGGAACCAAATGCCGGCAGTGTCAACATCACTGCAAATAATCCTAAAGTTATTGGAATAAAACTAAATTTTTTACGTTGCATCCAAAGCATCGGCACCATCAATAATGCAAATGATGAATAGCCAAAAACCGTCCATAAGTAACGTTCAGAAATAAATAAATTTAGTATTAATGACCAATAATACTTAACGGGGTACACGAGCAATCCACTAGCAAAATTCCCCGGCTCTCTTGAAGATTGTAAGAAACCTCCTACAATTGGGACGAATAAAATACTCGACAATAACAACCCAATTAAATAAGAATAGACGGCTTTCCAAACATAAGCCCACAGTAATTTGCTGTTTTTTGTACCATATAGATTAAAATATCGGATAACGGCGTAAATAAAAGTCAGTACACTCAACATATAAAAGAAATAAAAATTGCTACATGCACTGAGAAAAACAACTACAATGAATAATGTATTCGATTCATTGTGCAAAATCTTTTCAATTCCAATACACAGTAACGGGAAAAAGAGCATCGGCATTAGAAAAAAAGGATGCCGTGTAACATTTAATACCACATAAAAAGTGAAGGTGTACATTAATGAACCAACTAAAGCACCTGAACTCGCTAGTTGCATTCTGCGACAATAGAATAAAAAAGCAATTCCTATGGCATACACACGTAATAAAACTAGCACATGGTACGCAAATTCCGTCATACTTGCAGGAAATAACAACCCTAAGTAAACAAACGGATCACCTACTACATAATACCCATAAGCACTTAATACATCTGCACCCATGCCATTTGTCCAATCCCAAAACTGGAGACCAGCTGAAGGATCTGCAAAATATGTCTTTATCAGGGATAAATAATCTTTAAAAATTAAGTAATGCTGCGAAAAGCCATCACCTTCCCAGATAAATGATTTTTGCAACACGATAAAATAGCTATAAATCGCTGTGATCATAATAAGAAACAAACCTGTAAAAAGGGCAAATGTCAGCTTAGTGATCTTTTTTTCTTCTAATAAATTCTCGCCAAGGACTTTCATCAACTGGATCACTCTCCTTGCTTAAAGATAAAGAATTTACTGAATGCATAATTCAATACCACAACGATAAATTGTGTAATGATTTTTGCAACATTCGCATTCAAATTCAGACCGTCAACCAACAGCCACATACTTCCCATATCAAAAACAGCCGATAGTAAACGGAAAGATACAAATAAACTAAATTCTTTTAACCATAATTGGACTGTCGGTGTAGAGGATTTAAAGACATATTTTTTATTGGTAAAAAAAGCAAATAAAATAGATACAACAATAGCAATTGCATTTGCAAATAAATAATGTACTTCAAAAACCGAATCAAATAAATAGAAAACAACGATATTCACTACCGTTGTTAATCCTCCAAAAATCAAATAACCAATTAATTCTTCATACTTGCTAACGAGATTCTTTATCTTTGTCATCACTTACATCCATCTCTTTCTTCATTTCTTTTTCTGAATATTCTTGAATAAAGTATACCGGCCGTTCCTTCGTTTCGACAAAAACTCGACCTAAGTATTCTCCGATAATACCAAGTGAAATCAGCTGAATACCACCTAAAAATAAGATGCCGGCAATTAAAGAAGGATAGCCAGCAACGCTTGTTCCAAATAACATCGTTCGAATAATTTCAATCGTCAAATAGACAAAGGCAAACACCGAAATGATAAACCCAATAATTGACCAAATTCTTAAAGGCATCGTACTGTAAGATGTTATGCCATTTAAAGCCAGATTCATCAAAGCTGACAACTTCCATTTTGTTTCTCCCGCCACTCTAGCTTCTGCTATATAAGAAATTTCTTTCTTTTTAAATCCTATCCAGCCATACATTCCTTTTGTGTAACGTTCATGCTCTCTCAATTGAGTCAGTGCAGCCACACATTTTTTGTCTAGTAATCTAAAATCACCTGCTTGCGGGTAAACCTTTACTTTAGCAACTTTTTGTAAAACACGATAATACATATCAGAGGTCCATTTTTTTAGCCAAGTCTCCCCTTCGCGTTCTTTACGCACAGCATAAACATCATCGTAGCCTTCTTCCCACCAATGAATCATTTCAGCAAATGTTTCTGGAGGTTGCTGAAGATCGGCATCAATAATAATCAGTGCGTCTCCTTTAGCATAATCAAATCCTGCCAACATGGCTGTTTCTTTCCCAAAATTACGGGATAAATCCACATATTGCACACGTGAATCCTTTTCCTTAAAAGCTTTTATCTGCTCAAGCGTTCTATCGGTACTGCCGTCATTCACGAATAAAAATTCAAATGCATACTGAGATAAACTACCACAGACGCTATCTAATTTTTCATACATTTTGTCAATTACTGCCTCTTCATTGTAAGCAGGAATCAATATTGTAATAGTTTTCATTCAATCTAACCCTTCATTATCGTACATCGAACCCTTAATTGTAACCGTTCGTTTCTTAACTAGTATATCTTACAGCAAAATAGACGTCTAATTTTGCACCTCTTAAATGAGAAATTTCTTTTAAATTCATTAATCATCCACATAAAAAAGCCTTGAACAATTGCTATTCTTAACCAATAAACGGCTATTTACTGGGTTAAAAACTGCATTATTCAAGACTTTTTAAACATTTATCCATTTTATAAGTCTTTAACCTTCACCTTTTTCAAAAGATGGATACAACGTCATACCGCCATCAACGAACAGCGTGGTACCTGTTACATAACTTGATTCATTAGAAGCTAGCCAAGCTGCAGCTGCTGCAACTTCTTCCGGTTTTCCAATGTAATTCATCGGGATCATGGTTAACGTTTTTTCTTTTTCTTCTTTATTTTCAAATTTCTCAGCATTGATTGGTGTATTGATCGCTCCTGGAGCAATGCTGTTTACTCGAATCCCTTTATGCGCATATTCTAGTGCAATGGTCTCATTGAACAATTTCACCCCACCTTTACTAGCGGAGTAATGCGCGAATGTGGGCCAAGGAATGCGTTCATGTACAGAAGACAAGTTAATGATGTTTCCTTTTTTATCATTTTCTAAAAAATGATTTAAAGCTGCTTTAGAGCCCAGAAAAACGCCGGTTAAATTCACATTGATGACTTTATCCCAGTCTTCTAAAGTCAGTTCATGAGTAGACACTTTATTTTCCATTCCCGCATTATTGATCCACAGATCTAAATCGCCAAAATTAGAAATTGCTGCATCTAATAGAGCTTTTACACCTTCTTCACTACTAACATCAGCTTGAACTGCTACAGCTTCTCCGCCAGATTTTTTAAGCTCCTCTACTGTTTCTTCTGCTCCTTCTTTATCGCTGTGGTAATTGATGACTACTTTCATTTTTTCTTCTGACAACCGTCTAGCAATTGCATTTCCAATTCCTTTTGAACCACCTGTAATGACGGCTACTTTGCTATTTAAATCAGTGTACATCTAATCCCTCCTATTTTAACTAACTACTATATACATATTACATACTCAAAATAAGTATAGCTCATAAAAAAATGAGCGTCTATTTTCAACACTCGACAGCCCACCTCTTTCATTACAAGAAAAGTTCTTCATCACTATGCAGTAAGAGCTATTATCATATGATTAGCTTTTATAAAAAACAAGAGTAAACTAAAGAGGAAGTTTGCATTCTATTACAAAAGAAGGCGGTGTTCAAATTGAAACTTATTTTTGTACGACATGGATTAAGCGAATGGAATAAATTAAATCAATTTACAGGGTGGATGGACGCTGATTTAAGTGAACAAGGCTATGAAGAGGCACGTATGGCAGGACAAAAGATAAAAAATGCTGGAATCAATTTTGATTTTGCTTTTACGTCTGTCTTAAAAAGAGCCATCAAGACTTGCCATATTGTCTTAGAAGAAGCGGATCAATTGTGGGTTCCAGAAACAAAATCATGGCGGTTAAATGAACGTCATTATGGGGCTTTGCAAGGGTTAAATAAACAAGCGACAGTTGAAGAATTCGGGCCAGAACAAGTCCTCATTTGGCGTCGTTCATATGATACTCTACCACCATTATTGAAGCCAGATGATCCAAACTCTGCATTAAATGATCGTCGCTACGCTAACCTCCAAAAACGGACCATTCCAATGGGCGAAAGTTTAAAAGTCACGTTGGAACGTGTGATTCCCTTTTGGGAAGATCATATTGCTCCAGCTATTTTAGACAACAAGACCGTATTGATTGCTGCTCATGGAAATTCGATCCGGGCTTTGATCAAATATCTAGAAGAAATATCGGACGATGAAATCATGGCTGTTGAAATCCCGACTGGCCAACCGCTTGTTTATGAACTTAATGAAGAATTGATTGTCACTAAAAAGTATTATTTAGACTAACAAAAATCCATCCTTTCTCGAAAGACAGGATGGATTATTTATTTTATTACTATGTAGACTGTTGGCCCACAAGTGTCTGGCATTTTTCTATTTCTGCTAATGCTTTTTCTAAATTATTTTTGTGCCATTTCGTTCCAGCAGCAAATTTATTTATTTTTAAAGGCATAACTCGTTCGCCCGCTGTAAAGGTTACCTTGTGTAGTAAAGTATTTTTACCCACTTCGACCGAGTCTAATTCTTCAAAAGGCATGATGATTGGTTCTTTTTTTGCATCTATTTTTCCAGTTACTTTATGAACGGGCAACAAAATAACTTTATCTTGTTCCATACATAAAATAAAATAAGAACCTTTTGCCAACTGTGCATATGCTCCAAATAGCACTAAAGATCCTGTAGAAGGCATAATTTGTGCCCACACAGCTGTGCTTTCTGTCATTGGACTCAATAACCCGTTAGCTTCTAAATTTGCTAATATCTCTTTTTCTGATAACATCAATCCCATATTAATTCCTCCTCCATATTATGCAGTTAATATGTTATTGAATAAGTATACAAAATATTATAACATTCTTATCATTTTTTCACTATTTTTTTACTTTATATTTTGGTATATACCTTTACTAAATTAAAATAATGCAGTACTCTTGTAGCGCATTAAAATGATTTATCAAATAGGAGGGGTTTTAAGATGAATTTAAATTTTTCCGATGAAGACTCTCGTGATATAGAATGCATTGTGAATTATTTAACTATAACTAAAGAAGAATATTTTTTAAATCTCCATAATAAAAATACGATTACTAAAGAAACTTTACAGGATAGGCATAATTTCAAATTATTTATCGAAGATTATCACCATATGCTGGAAAATCTACACGATTACAACTTCACATTAAAAGATATGATTGAACACAATAATGATACCAAAGTTAATGATGCTATTTTATACTTTCTAGATACGACAATTAAAGACCCTATGGTACTTGCTCAAATATACAACATCTATAAAAATCAAAATAAAATAGGCTCTTCCTCTTTTCAAAAGCAAACCGGATTATCACATGAGCAAGAATAAACATAATAAGTAATTCTATAATATAATTAACTTTTTGAAAAACTTTGGTGTACATTAATAGAACAACCTTCGTCTTTAACATATAGATAAAATAAAATCTAGTCTTACTCTTTCCCCCTACCCCACAAAGTGTGGTCTTCTACGCAAAAAAAGCCTTAACGTGTTAAGATTAGATTAATAAACTCTTAGGAGGTTTTTTAACATGACAGAAAAAACACTTGTATTGATCAAACCAGATGCTGTAGAACGAAATCTAATTGGGAGAATTCTAGTAGAATATGAAAGAAATGGTTTGAAAATTTGTGATATGAAATTCATTCATGCCTCTACTGAATTAGCAGAAAAACATTATGCAGAGCACCAGGGAAAGCCGTTTTTTAACCGCTTGGTTGCTTACCTTACAAGGAGTCCATTAGTTGCTCTCGTTTTGGAAGGCGACAATGCCATTAGTCGAGTTCGGGCATTAAATGGGACCACAGATCCTGAAATGTCCCCAGACAATACCATTCGTGCCCTTTACGGTCTTAGTTTATCTGAAAATACCGTTCACGCTTCTGACTCGAAAGAAAGTTCTATTAGAGAACAATCGATTTGGTTTGGCTAAAAAATCGGGCTAAATAAAAATATATTTTGGTATTAACCGATAAGTCTATATTTATTAGTCAAATGAAAACTTTTTTAATGTTCATTTAATCAATAATTCTACTTTATTAGTCAATATGGAAACTTATTTAGACCTCATTTAATCAATAAGCCAACTTATTAGTCAAATAAAGCTTTACCTGACACCTATTTAATCAATAAGCCTAGATAATAGCTCTTTTCCTATTGAATACATTATTTTGAAAAAGACCAGAATACAAAAAAATTAAATTTCTTCTGGAATGGACGGATTTGCTTGTAGAGAGCCATGGGACTGTCCGAAGCCTATAGTCTTCGAGATTTTCAAGCTTCAAACAAAGTGTAATCGCTGAAGCGAAAACGCTTTGTAATTCTCATTGAATCCTTTACATGGCAACAAGCAACTCCTATTCCTCCAAAAATTTCATGTACTATTCAGTTAGTAATCGTACTGAAAATACCTTGGCCTTTCTTCGATAGATGATTTATCTAATTATAAAAAAACATCTGGTTTATTTACCTATTCTTTATTGTATACTTAAGAAAAGCTCTACTATAGGAGGCAAGAAATGAAAAAAACTGTCTTATTTTTGATGAGTTCTATATTTTTAAGTGCCTGTACGACAACCAATACACTACATACATTTTCAATCGATGCTCGAACAAAAGATGTTGCTCTTGAAAATCTGGTAATTGTAACAAATGGAACTGAATTATATATTCAACCAACCTATCAACTATTTGCTATTGAACATACGAACAGCGACACTGCTGATTTAGTTAAACAGGCCGGTATGGGTTTCTATGATGAAGAGGATAATCTTTTTTTCTCCATCAGTACTGGCGCAAACCAAGACGGAATCTTAGACACACGTACTACTCCATTAGATGATGATTTAGTTGGATTTGTTGTACCTTCTAAAAATATTGAATCTGGAAAAGATATGTTTATCGAATTTGTTTATGAAAAAGATAATCAAGAAGTAACAGAAAAAGTAGAGGTAGCGCTTCAAGAGATCAAGTAATTTTTGTCCACATTGCTCGAAAAGAAAAGTAGACTATTAAATGAAAGATAAATTTTATAAGTATAATTTAATCGGTGAAAGTATCACTGTGTTTGGTATGTTGGTTCAATAGCACACCAAATCTTTTTTATCGGTTTAGCCATACAATTTTATGCTTTATACTTTTATTTTAAAGACAAACAAATTAAATATACCAGCATAGTTAAGAATAGTTAAAAAAGTACTATTATTCCATAAAAAATCCTAACCCTATTGATCTAACAATAGGGTTAGGATTTTTTCATTTACTCTTAATCTATTCCATCTCTACCTGAATCAATCCATCATTTTTCATTTCATAGACATGGTCGCAGACTTCTTTTAAAAACATCCGATCATGGGAGATAGTAATAATCGATCCTTCGAAATTTTTAAATAACTTTCTGAGTTCTGGTTGGGACAGCGGCGAAAAATTTCGTGTCGGCTCATCTAGGAGCAACATATTCGGTCCCAACAAATCGATTTTCAATAATAACAATTTGGCTTGTTGCCCTCCTGATAGTGACCGGATTGGATGATGCATTTCATCTGTCGTAAAACGCATGCTTCCTAGGTAAGTCATCACTTGAGTGCGTTCTTCACTGTCTCCGGTTTCACTCAGAAATTCAACCGGTGTTTCATCCATCCGTAAATACTCAGCATAATTTTGCGGCATATAGCCAGCTGCAATGTCGGTACGCTGCTTTAATTCTACCCATAATTGCTTCAACAGTGTACTTTTGCCCACCCCGTTTTGTCCAACGATCCCTATTTTTTGAGGAGACCGAACCAGCAAGTTCAATGAATGAGCTAAAACTTTATCTCCTAATTTCACACTTTTATCTTCCAAATGGAGAATGGTTTTATTTGCAGGAAGGGATTTAGTATTTGAGAATTTCACTAAAATAGCATCTGCTTTTAGTGGAATATCTTCAAAATTTTCCTTTTCGCGTTCAAACCTTTTGCCCATTGATTTTACTGCATGCATTTTCTTTTTTAATAACCTTGCTCCAGACGGATCTTGCCGTGAGATGGCTCCTTGTGCATGGTGTACACTGCTTTCAACTTGTCGGTATTTATCCATTTGTTTTTGGTGTTCTTCCCGCTGCTTGTTGGCGACTTGAGATTGGTGTTCATAGCGTGCTTCTTTTTGTTCAATGTATTCTTTATAAGATAATTTGGACACAGTCGAGACGGGTACTGTCTTGTGCCTTAATAGCTCAATCTGAATGACTTTGGTCGCTGTCGCTGCGAGCAGAGATTCGTCATGCGAGATGAAAATAATCGTTAGTGGTGTAGATTTTATAAAGTGCTCTAACCATTTGACTGTATCAAGATCTAAGTCGTTGGAAGGCTCATCAAGCAATAGCAAATCAGGATCTGTCGAGAGTGCTTTTAGTAGCTGGACTTTGATTTTTTCGCCACCGGATAGACTTCCTAACTGTTGCGAGCTTGTTAACCTGTCAGCATCAAATCCAAGTTGCCCTACTAATTGATAAAGCATTTGATAGTCCATGTCCATAGCATCTGCTTGTCCAAAAAAGTACTGATCAACAGTATACTCCATATATTCTTGCGGTAAGGATTGCGGCAAATAGATGGTACGGCTGAACTGGTTGATCAATTCCCCTTCTGCTTGAATATAAGATTCGATACTTTTATCTTCAAGAATCCATTTTAATAATGTTGACTTGCCATTTCCTTCTTCCCCGATAATGGCTACCTTTTCTCCAGGATTGACTGTAAAACTCAAGTCCCTGATGATTTCTTTTAAATCCATTAAGTGGTGTAAGGTCAAATTTCTCACTTGTAACATATTTATTCCTCCTATCTAATAAATAAAAACGACCGCCAGCAAGTTTCTGCAGACGGTCGGTCAAGTTCAATTAAACAGAGAGAATCCTAGTATGTCTATAGATGGCAACTCTATTACCGATTCAAAAAGTTGTTTAAATGATGTATCTAAAAAAACCGTTGCAAAGAAACCTACCCTATTGGCAGAAAAAAGTTTCTTCTTCAATTACGATTTGTTTTAGATAGTGTACATTTAAGCACAACCTTTCGATTTGTTAGGTACATTGTAGCAAGGATATGTATTTTGTACAATAATTATGTCACCTTAAATGAGTATATGTACTGAAGTTGCTTCTAATGATATCATCTTAGATACAATAATATTATTCTCTAAGAAATACTAGTTTCTTAGAGATCATTTTGTAAAAAGTTATACTTATAGCCTTCCCCCTTAAAGAACTTTTGAAGTTATCATAATGAACTGTTTTTTATTAAAAGATAAATGATATTGCTTTGAAATCTGTTCAATAGATTTCAAAGTTTCCTTATTAATAGATTTCATAAAACTCTCAATCCCTTCAATTAAAACTGGAGTACACTTATCTAAATATTTTAATTGAAATTTTGTTAATTTAGATCTATTTCCCTCATACTTACTCCAATCACCCAATGAATTAGGTTGGTATCCTAGTTCAACATACCAAAGAGCAACTAGAATGTTCTTTAATATCAATGTACATGATTCACAATAGTTGGTCTCCTTACGTTCTTTTCGACGATATAATTCATGAAAAAAAGCAAAATACTTTGATATTAAATCATCAATTCGTTTTGTGTAATGCGATAGACTAATTCTTTAGCTTTACTTTTTAATTCGTTTAAAAAACCTTCTTTATCAAAAATAATAAGTATGTTTTACAACCAAACAATAGGCATTAAATCTGATTTATTGTACACAAATATATCTAACTTAATAAAGTTGTTAAAATGAATGACTGCATAAGAAGTTGATTTTGTTTCAATAAACATTATTTCATTAAGCTCATCCACAAATAGTTGAATGAATTCTTTTTTCAAGTATGAATCATTAAGCAAAATTCTCAAATCAATATTTGAAAAAGAATTTTCATTTTTTGCAGCTATCGATCCTCCAAGAAAGATACCCTCTATTCCTGAAAAATCTGAGACTTTTTGTATCAATAATTTTAAAAGATCTTGTCTATTTTTCGCAAGTTACCCTACATTCATGTCCTAACCTCGTTTTCTTTGTATAATAATTATAGTATATCATCAAAAGGTTGAAAACGAAGAACACATCAAATAAATAGAGATAGTTTATAGCTATAGAAACATTTTCACTTCTATCTAAGTTTAAAAATGTATTCTTATTAAGAATTACATATATTTAAAATTTGAGAGTCAGTACAATTAGTAATATGTAACGTAAATTCAGTAAAAAGAAGAATATTATGTAGATTTTAACTAAAAAATAAAAAAAGAAAATATAAATATAAATAAAATCTAACAACAGAAATATATTGTAATTCCAAAAAAAATTTCTTGATTAAAGAAGTATCTACAATACTACAATATAACTTAATAATTCCCTTTGATACCATAGTATGAAAAAACGAATTATGGTATCATAAGTATGCTTCTTTGTCTATTATCTATATGTATATATAAATTTAAAAAAATGATTTATCTAGTTATTGAAAATTCAATTATTAACTATTTGTGTATTTTATCTTTCATTCTACGATACTATTATATCTATACTAAATTATGTGCAGTAAAGGGGGGATAAATTTGCTATTATATGTTAAACAAGATATATTTCAAAGTCAGGCTCAAGTACTCGTAAATACTGTAAATACTGTTGGAGTTATGGGAAAAGGTATAGCTAAACGCTTTAAAGACGTATACCCTGATATGTATTATCAATATAGAGAATTCTGTGAAAATGGGTTATTACAGATTGGAAAATTGTGGCTATATAAATCTCAAAATAAATGGATTCTTAATTTTCCTACTAAGCAACATTGGAGACAACCTTCTAAAATAAATTATATAGAAGAAGGGTTGAAAAAGTTTGTTGAGACTTATGATGAAAAAGGAATCACATCAATTTCATTTCCACAACTAGGTTGCGGAAATGGTGGTTTAAACTGGGAAAAAGAAGTTAAACCTTTAATGGAAAAGTACTTGAAACCATTGCCTATAGATATTTTCATTCATATTTATGATTCAAAAAATAATAACGTTGAGCATATGAACGTTGAACAAACATTACAATGGTTGCATAATAGTCCTAGAAATTTAAGTATAAAACAATTATGGGATGATTTAGTTATTAAAATCAAAAATAATAATAACAAATTAGATTTTGATGGTCATTGGAATATTAATGTTTACAATGAATTTGAGGACGCAGAACATTATGGAACTTTTTATGAGAATGATGGTTTAGAAAAATATATTGAATTAAAAAATGACGGCTATTCCATAAAAATTACTGAAGATAATTTATTAGACATATGGATAAAATTAAGAGATTACGGATATCTTTTTGATTATGATCTTCCTGTCGAATTTTCGTATAATAATGATACTCAAATAGTTTTTAAATTATTGAATTTATTAGATTACCTAGAAAATATTTTTCTTTTGAATAATAACGGTAGCGAAACTTATGGATTAACAGTTAGAAATAGTAATTTACCTATTTCTGATAATTTTTCAGATGGAGGTAGTTTAATATGACAAATGAAGTCCCGTTAACTTTTGATTACATTGCTGACCAGTTATACGAAGGAAATATATTTACCGGATTACATCCTATGATTAGAAAAAGCTGGACAAGATACTGTTACCATTTCAGTCACATTGATAATATAATCTCAATCCTAAATATTGGAAAAGTATATTCTCGTTCAAAATCTAAAGAGTTAGAATTAATGCAAAATGATAATGCAAGTCAAGACGTTATCAACCAAACTAATATTCTAGTGAAAGACTATGTAAGACTTTACTTTAGACCTAAAACTCCTACACAATATCATAATGAAGGATTGAGAAATTTAAGAACAACAACAAATTTAAATGCCCACTGCCCATTTCCTGTATTTTTACTATTTGATCTAAAACAAGTCTTAACATCTGAAAATTCTTTTTTTTGTAAACATAGTTTAGCGCATAGTTCGGAATATCACTTATGTAATACACCGCTTGAACTGGCTAATTTTCCATTTAGTAAAATATATCATGATCGATCTTTTTCAGGTGCTCAAAGAAATGAAATCATATCACATAGACAGGCTGAAATAGTAGTTCCAAATGAAATGTCTCTAAATACTCTAAAAAAGATTATGGTAAGAAGTATTGCTGAAAAAGAAACCCTAATGTATATGCTAAGTGATGATAGCAAAAAGAAATATAATGAGTTGATACAAATTGATAGTAAAAAGATTGTTTTTTTTGGACGTTGGACATTTATTGAAGAAGTGATAGGTATGTCTAATAGATTCATTATTAAGACAAATCGAGGGGAACAAGTTACTAATTACCACATCCAGGTAGCTCTAATAGATAATGCTACAAGCATAACTTATACATATGATAACAATACATGGCCATGTGTACCTGAATTTGAAATTAGTTTTCCTACTGATATTGCAAACTACACTCTAAAAATACTCTTAAATCAAAACATAGTATATTGGAATAATTTCAACATAGATGCCAAACTAGATTTGCCTTATTAACAGTTCTGCTTTTATTTATTAATAATGAAAAAAAAACTTAGAACCCTTAAAGGGCTCTAAGTTTTTTTATTCCCACTCAATTGTTGCTGGTGGCTTGCTCGTAATGTCATACACGATGCGGTTAACGTGTTTTACTTCATTTACGATACGGACAGAGATTTTTTGCAAGATATCCCATGGGATGCGGGCAAAATCACTTGTCATACCATCAATTGAAGTTACTGCACGAATTCCGATAGTGTAGTCATACGTACGTCCGTCTCCCATTACTCCGACACTGCGGAAACCAGGAAGAACAGTGAAGTATTGCCAGATGTCACGGTCAAGACCGGCAGCAGCGATTTCTTCTCTTAGAATGTAGTCGCTATCGCGAACGATTTCTAATTTTTCTTCTGTTATTTCACCGATTACACGAATTCCTAAACCAGGGCCTGGGAATGGTTGACGCCATACTAAGCTTTCAGGCATTCCTAATTGAATTCCTAATTCACGAACTTCATCTTTAAATAAAGTATTTAAAGGTTCGATCAATTTGAATTGCATATCTTCAGGAAGTCCGCCTACATTATGATGTGATTTAATTGTTTGAGCAGTATCAGTACCACTTTCGATCACGTCAGTGTAAAGCGTGCCTTGAGCTAAGAAATCAACACCTTCAAGTTTTGTTGCTTCATCATCAAAGACATAAACAAATTCATTTCCGATGATTTTACGTTTTGTTTCTGGATCGCTAACACCAGCTAATTTAGTCATAAAACGTTCTTTCGCATCTACACGAATGATGTTCAAGCCAAATTTACCAACTAAACTTTCCATTACTTGTTCGCTTTCGCCTTTACGCAATAAGCCGTGGTCAACAAAGATACACGTCAATTGATCGCCGATTGCTTTTTGTAATAGAACTCCAACAACACTTGAGTCTACTCCGCCTGATAATCCAAGCAATACTTTCTTATCGCCAACTGTTTCGCGAATAATTGCAATTTCAGATTCAATGAAATCAGCAATGCTCCAGTTTCCTTCACAACCACACACATCAAAAGTAAAGTTTTTCAACATTTCATTTCCGTGTTCTGAATGACGTACTTCAGGGTGAAATTGAACTGCATGGAAATTCTTTTGTGGGTTAAACATTGATGCAATTGGACAATGTGGGCTAGTTGCAGAAACAACAAAACCTTCTGGAACTTGAGTAACTAAATCTCCATGGCTCATCCAAACTGTTTCATTTTCAGCTAATGAGTTAAATAAAGGAGCTTGTTGTTCATTAATATTGATGCTTGCTTTACCATATTCTCTATTTTGACTGCCTTCAACTTTTCCGCCTAAAGCAGTTGTCATTAATTGCATACCATAACAAATCCCTAAAATAGGAATACCCATATTAAAGATTTCAGGATCAACAGAAAATGAGCCTTCATCATATACACTCATTGGACCGCCAGAAAAAATAATCCCTTTTGCATTCATTCCTTTTAATTCTTCTGCTGTCACTTTATGAGACAACAATTCAGAATAAACTCCTAATTCACGAATACGTCGTGTAATCAATTGGTTGTATTGACTTCCAAAATCTAGTACTATCATTTTTTCAACATTTGTTAAATCTGTAACCATTACCACACATTCCACCCCAAATTATTATTTTCAACTTTATTTTTTTCTATATTTTTTCATTTTACCGACTATTTCAGCGTTGGTCAACCGCACATTTATTGTATCCCTTACCACTTTAATACTTTTTTAATAAAAGTTGATCAATATAATGATTTTCTGTTTTATGAATGATCAATTCTGCTCTGTTCTTAGTAGGAGAAATGAACTCTTTTAAATTCTTCAAATTTACTGTTTCCCATACTCCACGAGCCATTTCGAATGCAGCTTCTCGGTCCCCGTCAGCATAAGAAGAATAATAATTTCCTGGCTGTTTGAACGCTGTACTTAATAGCAGACCAAAACGTTCTAAATACCATTTCTCTATTAACTCTGCTTCAGCATCTACAAAAATAGAAAAATCAAAAAAATCACTAATATAGATTTGTTGATTTGCTGGAAGCTGCAATACATTGATGCCTTCAACAATTAGTATATCCGGCTGTTCTAATACATGTTCTTCCCCTTCAATAATGTCATAAAACTCATGAGAATAGACGGGTGAAACAACGGATGATTTGCCGTTTTTTACATCTCCTAAAAATGAAATCAATTGCTGCATATCGTAACTTTCTGGGAAGCCTTTACGGTTCATGATTCCTTTTTCTATCAACGTTTTGTTAGGATACAAAAAACCGTCTGTGGTAATCATTTCTACAGATTTATCTTTATATACTCTTGAAAGCATCGTCTGTAGTAACCGTGCTGTGGTACTTTTTCCAACGGCTACACTTCCAGCAATTCCAATGATATAGGGTTTTTGAAGTGTGTCTCTCTTTAAAAATTTATTTTTTTTGGCTTGTAGCTGTTCATAATTTTTCAAATACACATCTAAAACGTGAACAATCGGTATGTAAACCTCTTCCACGTCTTTAATTGAAATTTGGTCATTCAACCCTTTTAATTCTTCTAATTCATTGGACGATAATGGAGCAATGCTATCAATGTTTAATTTTTTCCATTCTTCACGCTCAATGATATGAAATGTAGCAGACTCTTTCATATAATTATAGATCCCCCGAGTTCCTAGACTTCCGAACTATTGTACCAAAATTATTGCTTGTTTTATAGTTTTTATTCTTCCTTACCTTTGGAAACAGTTTATCTTTAAAGAAACTTAACTAGCCATTTATCTTATATATAGTGTACTATATATTCTGGTATAGCATTATACGATTACAATCCATCCTATTAATAGGATACAATTAAGGGAGATCGCAATGAAAAAAGGGAAACAAGAAAAATTTGAAATTTGGGGAGACGTTGTTGAATTAAAAGATTTAATCATTTCCATCCTTTTATCTAGTGGGTCTACTATGGGTGCTTATTTTTTGGCTCCAAGTGACGACAAAACCAAACAACTTTTTTTTGGTCTAGCAGGTGCAGTGATTGGATTTATTCTTTCAACTCTGTTCATTAAACCAAAAAGAATCGTTACGATAGAAGACGAACAAGAGAACAGTTAAGAACGAGTATTGGAGAGAATAAAAATTATGGATTTGTTATTATTGGTTCAAATGGTCATAGCTGCTCTTGCAGCAATTGTTTTGTATACTTTTATAGGTTTCATCCCTGGTACCGATGAAACATCTGTCTTAATGCCGGTTACGTTAGCTATTATTTTATCTGGGGTACAACCCATTATTGTATTGACTTTTTTTATCGCAGCAATCGTGACATTAAATTTAACCAATTCAATGCCGACAGCTTTAGTTGGGCTCCCTGGCGGAGTTCTTTCTAGCCCTATGATTGAACATGCGTTATACTTAAAAAATCGAGGCATGTCCGAGATCACGATCAAAAAAATGGCTTCTGGAGCTTTAATTGGAACGCTGATATCTGTTCCAATTGCTTTATTGTTAGCTGATTTATTAACACCTTTTGCAGAAATCATTCAACCTTATTCTTCACTTTTATTTGTTATTGGAGCTATTTTTCTTTCTTTAATAGGAAAAAACAAAATTTTATCGTTAGTGAGCATTCTTCCATTAGCGATGCTTTTCCAAGGGTTGCGCTATTTATACTGGGGAATTGGTGTTGTGCCAAAAGACACTAATATTACAACCTCTTTCTTCTTAGGTATCACAATAGGACCTTTGATTATTTCTCTTCTTTCGCTGTTAAATAAGGCAAATCGTGAGAAAATGTTGACCGATGAATATAAAAAAATTACGTTACCTAAAAGTACTTCTGCTCATCAAACAATAAATCCTTTCAAAGTATTATCCAAAAGTGAGTTAAAACCTGCTTCCCTATCTGCGCTTTTTTCAAATTTCCTTTTTGTCTTAAGTCCAGTTGGGTTGATTATTTTATTTGGCGAATTAGTTGCAAATAAAAAACAGGATCCTGTTGAAAAAGCTTCTACTGCTATTATTACGATGAGTGCTTTAGCACAATCAACGTACCTTTCTGGTATTATTATTCCATTGATAGCTTTAGGTATTCCTTTATCTCCTACAGCTATTGGGCCAGGAAGTCCTTTGTTTAATGCTCCTCCCGTCTTTACCGTTGATCATAACTTGCATCACATATTGAGTACAACCGAATTCACCATTGCTATTTTGATTGGTTCAATTCTTGCTGCACTTATCAGTTACATCGTGATCAATCGATATGCTGGAAAAATTTCGCAATTCGTTTTATTAAAAATTCCACATGAAGCTATTTTAGGACTATTCATTTCCTTTATCCTATTGTTAGCTTATATGGATGCTGGTTTAATTAACATCTTTGGTGTTCTTTTAATTGGAATTGCAAGTGGCACATTAAATAAAATGGGCATGAATTACGGCATTCAATTTATGACCTTATATGCTGCTCCATGGCTAGTTGAAAAAATCGCTCAAATTTAATAGTTCCTGATTTGAGTTCGATTACTATATTACGGAATAAAGGAGTTACAACATGTTGAATCTAAATAAACCAGCGCTAGGAAAAGCTAATGGAAAAATCATTTTAATGGGGGAACACTCTGTGGTTTATGGAGAACCCGCCATAGCCATTCCTTTTCCTGCAACACACATCCACTCGACGATTACGCCCATTGAAGGGCCGGTTCAATTAGATTGTGTCTATTATCAAGGAAATCTAACTTCAGCTCCTCAACATTTAGAAAATCTAATAGCTGTTGTCGAATCGACAGTGAATGAATTAAAACAAGAATTAAAGCATTTTAAATTGACCATCGAAAGTACCATCCCCGTTGAGAGAGGAATGGGCTCGAGTGCTGCAGTAGCCATCGCGACAGTTCGTGCACTTTTTGCTTATTTTTCAGTCCCTCTTACAGATGAAAAACTTTTAGCATTAGCCAATATCTCAGAAACAATTGCTCATGGAAATCCGAGCGGCTTAGATGCTGCAATGACGAGTGGTAGACATCCACTTTATTATATAAAAGGAAAACCCTTTGTGCCTTTTAGTTTATCTCTATCTGCCTATTTAATTGTTGCTGACACAGGTTTAAAAGGTCAAACTAGAGATGCTGTTGCTAGTATTGCGCAATTAAATAAAGAGAATACCGAAACAACCATGGATGCTATCCATGGTTTAGGTGACTTGGCACGACAAGCAAAATTTGCAATTGAATCTGCTAATCCTGTAACATTAGGGTTAGTCATGAATGAAGCTCACAAAACACTTTCATCTTTAGGTGTAAGCAACGAACGATTGAACCATTTAGTGAGTACAGCAAGATCTAACGGAGCATTAGGTGCAAAACTTACGGGTGGCGGACGCGGAGGTTGCATGATTGCTTTAGCAGCCGACAAAGACACAGCTGCACGTATTTCAAATACTTTACTAGATGCTGGTGCTGTAAATACATGGACACACCAATTAGGAGATGAATAAGTTGAGTAATGCAAGAAAAGTACGTGCCTATACAAATATTGCCTTAATTAAATACTGGGGAAAGCGCGATGATGCTCTTATTTTACCTACGAGCAGTAGTCTTTCTCTCACTTTAGATGCATTTTATACTGAAACTTCTGTGTCTTTTGATCACTCTATTGAAAAAGATACGTTTTACTTAAATGATAATCTTCAAGATGAAGCTGCTACTCAGAAAGTTAGCCGCTTTTTAAATTTGTTTAGAGAAACAGCCGATGTAAAAACTCCTGCAATCATTAAAAGCACCAATTATGTTCCTACAGCTGCAGGACTGGCTTCATCTGCTTCTGGAATGGCTGCTTTAGCTGGAGCTGCTAATTTAGCAACTGGCTTAAACCTGTCTCCTCAAGAACTTTCTATTTTTGCAAGACAAGGTTCGGGGTCAGCAACCCGCAGTATTTATGGTGGTTTTGTTGAATGGCAAAAAGGAACCTCTTCAATGGATTCTTATGCTGTCAAAATTGACGATGCTGCTTGGGATATTGGTATGCTTGTTGTGGTAGTAAATAAAAACCAAAAAGAACTCTCTAGTCGTGAAGGCATGAAACAAACCGTTGCAACGTCTCCTTTTTATTCAGGATGGGTCGAAAGTACTGCGGTTGATCTTGTGAATATCAAGAAAGCTATCCGTGATCAAGACTTTGAACAAGTTGGCGAGATCACAGAAAGCAATGGCATGAAAATGCATGGAACTATGTTAGGGGCTAACCCGCCAATTTCTTATTGGGAACCGGATAGTGTTGTAGCTATGCAACTCGTAAGGCAATTACGTAACCAAGGAATTCCTTGTTACTTTACAATGGATGCCGGCCCAAATGTTAAAGTGCTTTGCCGTTTATCTGACAGTCAAAAAATAAAAACAGCCTTTTTAAATTACTTTAATGAAGAACAACTGATTATCTCTGGTCCTGGACATGACCTACAAGAAGTTACGTTCTAACAGTCTAAAAAACAAGGTTCACTATTTAGGAGGAATTACAGTATGATTGAAGCTTCTGCACCTGGTAAGTTGTATATCGCGGGAGAATATGCCGTTGTTGAACCAGGTCATCCAGCTATCTTAGTAGCTGTAGATCAATTTATTACCGTCTCACTTGAACAATCGGAACGCGTAGGAAGTATTACCTCTTTTCAATACGGAAATCTTCCTATTTTATGGAAACGTGAAAATGATCGTTTAGTACTTGATAAACGTGAAAATCCTTTTCACTACATTTTAGCCGCTATCCGTTTGACCGAAGAATACGCAAAGGAACAAGGAAAAGAATTATCCTTTTATCACTTAACCGTTGATAGTGAATTAGACAGCTCACAAGGTAAAAAATACGGTTTAGGTTCGAGTGCAGCTGTTACCGTTGCTACTGTTCAAGCATTGTGTCGTTTTTATGGCATTGAAGACAACAAAAACGTTATTTTCAAATTAGCAGCTTTAGCTCATTTATCTGTTAAAAGTAACGGTTCATGTGGTGATGTTGCTGCTAGCGTTTATGGCGGATGGCTAGCCTTTACAACTTTTGATCCTACATGGGTATTAGAACAAAAAGAACACAGCACAGTAAAAGAATTGATTGAAATGAAATGGCCTCATTTATCATTTACGCCACTAACTCCTCCAAAAGACTTACGTTTAGTTATTGGATGGACTGGTTCGCCGGCTTCTACTTCTCATTTAGTAGATGAAGTAACCAACAAACGCAGCCAAGATGCGATTGCATATGAGACCTTTTTAAAAGAAAGCAAACACTGTGTTAACGCAATGATAGATGCGTTTCAAGAAGGAAATGTAAATGAGATTCAACGTCAAATAAGAAAAAACCGACAACTTCTGCTTCAAATGAGCCAAGACACCTCTGTTACGATTGAAACACCTGCTTTGACTAAATTGTGCGCAATGGCAGAAGAGTTTAAAGGAGCTGCTAAATCATCAGGTGCTGGTGGCGGAGATTGTGGAATTGTTATTTTCAATCGAAAAGAAGGCTTATTGTCACTGATTACAAATTGGGAAAAAGAAGGAATCATAAATCTTCCATTACACGTATTCAAAAAATCGGATCAGTAATGCCCCCTTTCTTATGGATAAAAAATTTTGGAGGAGCACATTATGAAACCTACGAATAACCGAAAAAATGAACATGTTTCTTTAGCCGAAAAATTTGCTAAAGAGACACGCAAATCAGATTTTGATTCTTTCCGTTTTGTTCACCATTCTTTTCCTGAAATGAGTGTAGCTGATGCATCTATCTCTACTTCATTTGCTGGTCTAGAAATGGCGTCCCCTTTTTACATTAATGCAATGACTGGTGGAAGCACTTGGACAAAAAAGGTAAATGAAAAATTAGCTTTGATTGCTCGAGAAACTGGAATCGCTATGGCAACTGGTTCGATCAGTGCAGCTCTTAAAGATCCTTCTGTTAAAGACAGTTACACTATTGTCAGAGAAGTTAATCCAAATGGAGTAGTTTTTGCTAACTTAGGTACAGGCCAAACACTTGAAAACGCTAAGAAATCTGTGGACTTAATTCAAGCTGACGCTCTTCAGATTCATGTAAACTCACCACAAGAAATCGTTATGCCAGAAGGCGATCGCGATTTTTCCAATTGGTTAACAGAATTAGAAAACATTGTCCATCATTTAGCTGTACCTGTCATCGTTAAAGAAGTCGGGTTCGGAATGAGCCGAGAAACTATCCAGCAATTGACTTCAATTGGTGTAAAAACCGTTGATATTAGTGGACAAGGTGGAACAAACTTTGCCCAGATCGAAAACTATCGCCGGACTACCGAGAAGTTTGATTATTTAGAAGACTGGGGACAATCAACCGTTATTTCTTTAGTAGAAGCTCAGCCGTTTATCAATGAAATAGAACTTTTGGCCTCAGGCGGTATACGTAATCCCTTAGACATCGTTAAATCCTTATCCCTGGGAGCAAAAGGTGTTGGCATTTCCGGTCTCTTCTTGCACATGGCTTTAAGAGATGGTGTAGAGGCTACTATTTTAGAAGTAAATGCCTGGAAGAAACAAATCACATCAATTATGACTCTGCTTGGGAAAAAATCGATTAAAGATCTAAGTCAAGCTGATATTATCTTGCTTGGAGAAGTAAAAGATTGGTGTGATCTTCGCAAGATCGACGCTTCTATCTTTGCTAATCGCTCTTCACAACAGCACTGATTCTTCTAATGCAATACAAAAAAGGTCAGCCAGTGAATGATATGCTCCCAATATAGTAGACAGTAGAAATAATAAAAATTCTACTTTACTATACTGGGGGTATTTTTTTGCGTAAAAATAAACGCTGGACAATTGAAGAAAAATTAGAAGCTGTATTGAAATATTTAGATGGAAGTAGTTCTAAAACGACTATAGCTAAGCAAGTTGGATGTCACCCAACTGTTATTGGAAAATGGGTATCTGCCTATCGGCAGGATGGTATTCAAGGGTTAGAGAAAAAAAGAACAAAAGAAAATTATACTCCTACATTTAAAAAGAAATTAATCAATGAAGTTCAAAATGGATTGACTCAGGTCGAAGTCATGCATAAATACAATTTAAGCTCTTCTTCTCTTTTAGCATTATGGATCAAAGAGTATACTAGTGGTATTAAACCATCTAGTAAAGGAAGATATTTTATGGATAAAGGAAGAAAGACCACTTTTGAAGAGCGTCTTGAAATTGTTCGATATGCATTTGAGAACCAGAAAGATTATCAGTTAGCAGCAGATAAATACCAGGTATCATACCAGCAAGTATATGGTTGGGTTCGTAAATATGAGCTTGATGGTCAAGATGGATTAATTGACCGTAGAGGTCAGAAATCAAAACCAAGTAAAAAAATGTCTGATTTTGAACGTCTAGAAGAGGCATTAAAG